>NZ_CP090645.1 GCF_029633825.1 Burkholderia contaminans
GGTTATTCCCCCCGACTCCGAATACATATTTCTGTCGAGCGCAGCATCGAGGGAGCGCGCCCGTTCCTCGGGCGTGCGTAACTGCTGTGCGGCTAAGACAGGCCGACCCACGATCTGGCTCCAGGAGTACTGTATAAATATACAGGTATTCTAGCCCAAGATTTCGAGTTTGAGGGTTGGAGGGCGGGTTCAACTTTCTTCCCTCCACTCGCTATCTACCGTCCCTAATTGACCATCAAACACCGTGGCCGCATCGTTTCAAGATTACTTGAATCTTTGAATCGACAGGTCTATGATGCCGCCATGGACTCGAACCTCGTTGTACGCGCGCTCGGCGCGCTCGCTCATGAATCGCGCCTGGCGATCTTCCGCGCACTGGTTGTCGCGGGCCCCGAAGGCATGCCGGCTGGTGAGATTGCTCAGCAGCTTGGCCTCTCGCCGTCTGGCTTGTCGTTCCACCTTAAAGACCTGTCGCATGCGGGCCTCGTCAACAGCGAGCAGAAGGGACGGTTCATCTTCTATTCAGCCAACTTCGATGCGATGAACGCACTGCTCGGGTTTCTGACCGAGAACTGCTGTGCGGGCGCTGACTGTTCCGTTCAAGCTGTGTCGCAGTGCCAAGGAGCTAAATCATGAAACGCATGCACATCCACGTTGCTGTCGAAGATATTGATGCGAGCACCCGGTTCTACGTTGCCATGTTTGGAGGCGCGAAACCGACGGTATCGAAGTCGCACTACCGCAAATGGGAGTTGAGCGATCCGAAGGTCAACTTCGCTATTTCGCAGCGTGGCGTAAAGCCCGGCATTGATCACCTTGCATTCAGGTCGAATCGGACGAGGAACTTGCCGAGATGCGAGCGCGTTTCGCGAGCGCTGAATTGCCTGTCACGAATCAGACGGCGACGACCTGCTGTTATGCAAAGTCGGATAAGACCTGGACCGTGGACCCACAGGGCGTCGCATGGGAGACGTTTCAAACGCTTGAGCACGCCCCTGTTTATGGAGAGTCGCGCGATCGTTCGCGCGAAGCCCGCGTTTCTTCAAATGCCTGCTGCGCCGGCGCAGATCTCAATCGGAGCAAGACGTGAACGACAAGACCTACAACATTCTGGTCCTTTGCACGGGCAACAGTGCCCGAAGCATCATGGCCGAGGCGCTTTTTAACACGCTAGGCAAGGGTCGATTCCACGCGTTCAGCGCAGGCAGTCACCCGTCAGGCGCGGTCAATCCGTTTGCGATCGAGCGCTGCGAGTCGCTGGACTACGACACGGCCGGGCTGCGCAGTAAGAGCTGGGATGAGTTCGGTGCACCCGACGCGCCGCAAATGGACTTCGTGATCACCGTGTGCGACCAGGCGGCTGGCGAGGTGTGCCCGATATGGCCCGGTAAGCCGATCACCGCGCACTGGGGTTTTGAAGACCCTGCCGCATTCGTGGGCAGCGACGAAGAGAAGCGCGCGGTCTTCACCAAGGTCTATCGGCAGATTCTGACGCGGGTGAGCCAGTTTGTGAACCTGCCGTTGCACGTACTCGATCGCAATGCCGCCCAGAATGAAGTGCGCGCGATTGGCGAACGTCCCGCCGAGGAATCCAATGGGCAGCACTGATTCGGTCGCTCGCGCGAGCCGTCCGGTCATTGGCTTCTTCGAGCGATACCTGACGGTGTGGGTTGCGCTGTGCATCGTCGCGGGCATCGCGCTGGGCCAGTGGTTGCCGTCCCTTTTCAGGCGATCGGTCGCATGGAATTGGCGCAGGTCAATCTGCCGGTGGGCGTGCTGATCTGGGTGATGATCATTCCGATGCTCATCAAGATCGACTTCGGCGCGATGGCGCAGGTCAAGGGCCACTGGCGCGGGATCGGCGTTACGCTGTTCGTGAACTGGCTCGTCAAACCTTTCTCCATGGCGCTACTGGGCTGGATATTCGTGCGCCACGTCTTCGCCGCCTGGTTGCCCGCAGCGCAACTCGACAGCTACATTGCCGGCCTCATTCTGCTGGCTGCCGCCCCCTGCACGGCGATGGTGTTCGTCTGGTCGCAGCTTTGCAAGGGCGATCCCTATTTCACCTTGTCGCAGGTGGCGCTGAACGACGCGATCATGATTGTCGCATTCGCGCCGATCGTGGCACTGTTGCTTGGCCTGTCCGCCATCACCGTTCCTCGGAATACGCTGATCGCGTCGGTGGGTCTCTACATCATCATTCCAGTCGTCATCGCGCAGTTATTGCGTCGCGTGCTGCTCGCGAAGGGTGAGACCCACTTCAATCGCACGGTGTCCCGCCTCGGGCCTTATTCGATTTGCGCGCTGCTCGCCACGCTGTTGCTGCTGTTCGCGTTTCAGGGGCAAGCAATCGTCCGGGAGCCGCTGGTCATTGCGATGCTCGCAGTCCCTATTCTCATTCAGGTGTTTCTGAACTCCGGGTTGGCCTATCTGCTGAACCGCAAGCTCGGGGTCGCGCACTGCGTGGCGGGTCCGTCCAGTCTGATCGGCGCGAGCAACTTCTTCGAACTGGCCGTTGCTACCGCCATCAGCTTTTTCGGGTTCCAGTCTGGCGCGGCGCTGGCGACAGTCGTTGGCGTACTGATCGAAGTGCCAGTCATGCTGCTGGTGGTTGGCGTCGTGAATCGCTCGCAGCGCTGGTACGAGACGGCCTGAGGAGCGAGTGTGAGCGCCATAATCATTGCACACGAGACCGTCGGAAGTGACGTCGGTCTGGTCAAGGCCCTGGTCCGTGACGGCCTCCCGGTCGATGACCTCAACGAACCGCAGCGCCGCTTTTCGGGTTCACGACGCTTGCCGGTTCGCACGTCGGATACGGCGGCTTCGAACAATACGGGCGCGATGTGCTGATCCGCTCGGTGACAGTCGAGCCAAGCTGTCGAAGCAAGGGCATCGGCCGGAATCTCGTTGCGGTGCTGCTGCGTCAGGCCTTCGACGCGGACGCCAGAACTGCGTGGCTCCTTACGACTGACGCACAAGCCTTCTTCGAGAAGACCGGATTCAACCTTGTGAGCCGCGAGACCGCGCCTGCCGCGATCCTCGCCACGCGCCAGGCCGTTGAACTGTGCCCGGCCACAGCGATTTTGCTCTCACGCCCCATCACCCCGTAGCTCTTTAGCCGCTTCCATACGATGTCCACCGATCTTCCGAACGTCAGTCTTTCTCATCTCGACACGCCCGATCTCACAAAGCTCGAACCCCGGACGATCTCGGATCATCCGCCGCGCATCTTGCTGCTCTACGGTTCGCTCCGTCCGACCTCCTATAGTCGCTTGCTGACACTCGAGGCTGAGCGCATCCTTCGCAAGTTAGGCGCCGAGACCAGAGTGTTTGATCCACATGGTCTGCCACTCGCCGACAGCGTGCCCGCCGACCATCCGAAGGTCCTCGAATTGCGCGAAGCGTCCATCTGGTCCGAAGGCCAAGTTTGGTGCAGCCCGGAACGACATGGCGCGCTGACCGGCGTGTTCAAGAACCAGATCGACTGGCTGCCGCTCGACTCCGGAAGCATCCGGCCGACGCAAGGGCGAACACTCGCGGTCATGCAGGTGTCGGGCGGCTCGCAATCCTTCAACGCGGTGAACGCTTTGCGCGTGCTCGGCCGCTGGATGCGCATGGTGACCGTTCCCAATCAGAGTTCGGTAGCCAAGGCGTTCCAGGAGTTCGATGAGAGCGGTCGCATGAAGCCCTCGTCGTACTACGATCGTGTGGTCGATGTGATGGAGGAACTGTATAAGTTCACGCTACTCGTGCGCGACCGCTCAGATTACCTGACCGACCGGTACAGTGAGCGTAAAGAGAAGGCTCCGGCATCAGTTTCCGTCCTCGCCAATGCAGCCATGAGCCATGAGCACAGCGCACAGAACGCCGACACCGACGACAGTGAAGTCGAGTAACTCGACGGATCGCGCCGAATCGCTGGCCACCTGGGCGCTCGCGCTCGCCCAACTGGTGTCGTGGGGCTCGGTCTACTATTCGTTTTCGCTGCTGGTCGTACCCATGGAGCAGACCATGGGCTGGAGCCGCACGTCCACGAATGCTGCCCTCTCGCTCGGACTGCTGGTCTCGGGTTTCGTGGCGTATCCGGTGGGCAAATGGATCGACCACGGGCTCGGACGTCGAATCATGGCCATTGGATCGCTGATCGCGGCCGCCATGCTTCTGATGTGGTCGGCCACATCGTCGCTCACGATTCTCTTCGTAGCGTGGATCGGCTTGGGCCTGTCGATGGCTGCGACCTTCTATGACCCGCTCTTCGCCGTGCTCACGCATCGCTATCCGCTGCGATACAAGACCAAGATCACACTGGTGACGCTCGTTGCGGGATTCGCGAGCACGGTTTTCATTCCGGTCACGCAGTTCCTCGTGGATCTGGCCGGTTGGCGTCTCGCGCTCGTCGCACTTGCCGCGTGCAATCTAATCATTTGCCTGCCGATTCATGTCTTCGCAATCCGCTCCTCACGAATCGACCCGAACGCTGCCCAGCCGAGCGCGGAGCGCACGGCGGTCGATGCTGCGGCAACGCGACGTGCACTGCGCACGCCTACCTTCTGGGCGCTCGCACTGTGCTTCACAACCTACTACGCGACCTTCGCCGCGCTCACATTTCATCTGGTCCCGTTGATGGTCGAGCGCGGCGTCACCAACACGGTCCTGGACATCACCATGGCGCTGATAGGACCCGCGCAAGTCATCGCCCGCGCGGTCTGGTTCGCATTCGATCGCAAGGTCACCATCACGACAGTTGGTTTCATCGTGGTGACACTCTTTCCCGTCTCGACGGTCGTCCTGATTGTGGCTGGCAAATCCGCTGCGCTTTTGTGGATCTTCGCGCTCTGCTATGGCGCCGCCAACGGAATGATGACGATCCTGCGCGGCACGATCGTCCAGCAGTTTCTGTGGACGGAGGGCTACGGCGCGATCAGCGGCATGCTGTCGTTTCCGTCGAACATTGCGAAGGGCATCGCGCCCATCGCAGCGGCCAGCATCTGGGGATTGACGGATGGATATGTCGCCGTCGAATGGACGGTGTTGCTTGTCTCCGCGCTATCCGCCGTCAGCTTTTTTATCGCAGCGAAGTGCGCGTCGGCACGTCCCTCTTATCGGTGAGTCGATTCGGGAGCAGCGATGACTTACAACGGTCAACGTGGTGACTTAAAGCGTGCGTAGAGTGTTTGCTTTTTCTGTCGAGCGATGTTCGTCAGCATCAAAGCAAAGGTCCTCACGGACGAAACCGGCGTCTACACTGAGATCCCCGCCCTGCTCGCCGCGACGGGGATACTCGAGCCGCTGATTGATTATTTCCTGCATAGAAGCCACGATCGCAGTCTGGAATGGATGCGCAAGGTGACGCGATCGGTGCGGCTCTTTCTTGAGTACATCCAACTCAACCCCGCCGAACGCGACCCTCATCGACTGTTTCAGAATTTCGCGAAGCGCCTGGCCTCTAGGAACGTTCAATCGCGAAACAGGAATCGACGCCACGGGCCTTTGCTGGCCGCCTCGCTCGCCGCACGACGCGGCACGCATCATCATCCATTTGAGCGACTTCTTCAATTGGTTGGGCGAAGTTCGTCCTGAAGCAGCCAGCGTCAATCCTCGGTACGTCGGCAGCACGTTCGATCGACAGATCGATGAAGCCGCTTACCAGTATCGTAGAAGCAAGGCCTTCCTTGGGCATACGTGGGCGTCGAATGCCACCGCGCGCGCCACAGGATATTGGCTTCGCTACCGGAGAATCCCGAAGGTCGCGCGAGGTGAGCCGCCAGCTTTTCCAGAACGTCACTTTGAAGCGTTGCTCTTCAAAGGCTTTCGCAACGGCGATCGTTACGACTATCGTGGCATCTTGATCACGCTACTGCTCCATGGCGCGGGATTTCGAGAGTCGGAGCCTTTTCACCTTTACGTTCAGGACGTATTTCCAGATCCACAGGACCCGCGTCAAGCCAAGGTCCTCATCCACCATCCGCACTACGGGGCCGCGCCTGCTGACTGGTGCGACGAGCGAGGACGACCACGTAAATCGAACCGAGCAGAATACCTCGGCCAGCGCTTCGGCCTTGTGCCGCGTACAGACTTGATGGACCGTCGGCATGCTGGCTGGAAAGGCGGCATGCACGACGGTCCGTACTACAAGCAGGCGTACTGGTTCGTGCCGGAGTACGGCGAGTGGTTTCTGGAACTTTGGCATCGCTATCTGAAGCAGCTTGCGCATTTCGATCGGGATCATCCGTTCGCTTTCGTGAACCTGCGGCGCGCACCCTATGGTGCGATATACACCCTCACGCAGTACAACAAGGCTCACGCGGCCGCGTGCAAACGCATTGGCCTCGAAGTTGGCAAGGCGCTTGGCACAACTCCGCACGGGCACCGACACGCCTACGGCCAGCGTTTGAAGCACGCGGGAATCGACAAGCCGATGATTCGCCGCTTCATGCATCACGCATCGATCGAGAGCCAGGAGATCTACACACAAGCAAGCTTTAGCGAAGCCCGAGAAGCACTTCAGCAAGCGGCGCACCGGCTGGATGGACTTCTTACGACGCCTCTGTCCGATTTGGTCCGTTCATCTGACTAGCCACATCTCCACGTGACCGAGCAAACACATGTACAAGACCTCTCCAACTAAACCCAAGGGGCGTCGCAAGGCGGCAAGGACCGAGCGCAGCATGCGACGCGATTCGGATGCAACCCTGACCTGGGTGGTGGAGTTCTATCCAGAACTTGCAGCCTGGAGAGGCTTCGCCTTGGAGTGGCTCGGTGGGGAAACGCATGGTCTACACCAAAGGCTGCAGGCCCTATCGACTTTCTTCGAGCGCTACCTCATTCTGCAGAGCCTGCCGCTGGACCCGAGTGTATTCCTGGCGCAAACGACACAGGTTCCAGAATTTCACCGAACGGCGTGTCCTGACTCTCCTTGGGGCATCAGCGCGAACAATCTTATCCACGCTTTTCTGCAGTTTGTGTTGCTTCGGCATTTCAGTCAGATTGGTAAAAACGATAACGCCGTATTAATGCAGGGCTATCACAACCCGGTACGTCGTATGTCGAAAGCGGGGTTGCCGAAGCGCGGCGAGAGCGTTTATTCACCACTGCCTTATGGCTACATCGACCAACTTCGGCAGATGCTGGCGGCGGGACCCCATTTTCGCGATTGGCAATGGGCACATGGTGCGCTCGGGAGCAAGATCGGCCATATGGGTGCGAGCGCGCCTGATTGGCTCGACGTGACTGAAGACGAGATTGATCGCGACGATCCGGATTGCGTCTGGCGCATACGTAAGCTGAGTCGAAACTATCGCGGTGGTCAAGTGTTGCAGATGTGGAGTCCAGTCCGATGGGTTGCACTGCTTGTGAAGCTTATCTTGCCCTTACGAACTAGCCAGGTCCGCGTACTTGACTCCGGAGAGGCAGACACCTGGCGCTATGCGGCAGGACGTTGGGAGCGAAACAGCAGCGAGATAGCAGAAGGAAGCGAATCTCGGCCGCTACAGCAGGGTGTGTTCCGGCGCGACTATGATCGCAACAACAACGAGAACGCACTGGCGATCCTCTATATCAACACGAACAAGACCGCCGACGTCTCTAAGTCAGGGCCAGAGAAGGGCTATTTACTGCCATGGACGCACGGCGGGGCGCTTCACCAGAATGTTTTCTACTGGATCGAGAAGCTGCGCAACTGGCAAGAGAAGTACAACCCCATCTCGCGTCGGACCTCATGGGCAGAACTTGATCGTCGACATATCATTGCCAAGACTGATTTTCAGTTGGCGCGCTATCCTGACGCGTGCTTTCTCTTCCGATTGCCAGAATATCCAACGGCACGAATGCGTAACTTTCCGCTTCAGGATCAGGCGCTCAATTCGTGCTGGTTCTATTTGCTGAAGGCATTCGAATCACGGCTCGCCGGGCGTTCCGAAACTCACCACAACGGAACACCGATTCGGCTGCTGCCGCCCCAGTCCAAGAAGAGAACGTTGTTCCCACTTCACAGTTTGCGAGTCTCCCTTGTCACTGCACTGGCCTTGGAAGGACAGGTGCCGTTCCCTGTGCTGCAGAAGCTTGTCGGTCATAGCCGGTTGGTCATGACCTTGTACTACACCAAGCCTGGAGCCACCCATATTCGCGACGTCCTCCTCGATGCGAAGGCTCGCCTGGATGCAAATAAGAATGCGAGCATTCAGAACTTTCTGCTCGATACCGCACACGACGAACTTGTCCGAAGTGCGATCTGCAATAGTGTGAGCAGTGTTTCAGATGCAATCCCTGAGCATCCAGCGGCAAGAAACGCGTTGGGCTGGATGCCAATGCACCACGGCCTTTGCCTCGCTGGAGGAAACGCCAGCGATTCGATGGAGAATCGTTCGATTGGCGGATGCCACAACGGAGGTCCGATGGTTTTGCCGGGGACTGCCGTTGGCAACGCAAAGCACGCTCCCGTTCCGGGAGGGAATCGCAACTGCGTTCGATGCCGCTGGTTCGTGACGGAGCCTCACTACCTTCCATCGCTCGCCGCGCACTTCAACACGATCGCCTACCATTTCGACGAGGCCCGCAATGCTTGCCTCGCGAATGAACGCGTGCTTCTTGACCTAAAGAAGCAGAAGGCTGACGCTGAAGACGCTGGCGAGGTCTTCCTTCATCTCGATGCCTTTCGGCAAGCTGAGCGCGTGTGGGAAGGATCGATGAAGCGATTTAACGACTTCGCGGAGGATCTCACCGCTTGTTGGCGGCTCATTGAGCGCTGCAAGGCTGCGCTCGACCGGGCCGTCGAAGACTCTACTCAACTAGTGGCGGTGGGCACCGCGAGCGATGTGCACATCGCGTTCGAAGAGACCGAATCGGAATTGCTTCAGCTCGCTGGAGTTTGCGACGATGTCGAGCTCTATCCGGATCTCGATGCAGGCAAGGCAGTATTCCGTCGTAGTCAGTTGCTCGATGCCGTGCTTTATCGCGATCACCTTGCGCCCGTCTTCATGACGCTGGGCGAAGAAGAACAACTCCGCGTTGGCAACGCATTCATGCGCCGTCTCGCGCGGCAGATGAACCCCGCTAATCCAGTGCTGGGAACGCGGCAGGTCATCAACCTGATGGACGCCGGCCGGAGTCTCAGCGAGCGATTTGGCATTGATTTCGCCACGTTTCTGCCGGAATGCAATGCCACCGGCATGCTCAAGCGCAAGCCTCAACGAATCGACGAGTCGCAAGCATGAACAGCGCGACATTCGACCACCCGAACGTGCTTCTCGGCACGCTGCTCGCCAAGGGTGGTCGTGCCCATCGGCTTGCTAGGCTAAAAGCGCTGCACGAGATTTGTCGCAGGCATCAGGAATCAGGCTCGCGCGATTTTTCTCTCTCAACCATTGGTCGCCCGGCCGAGGCGGAAGGCGTCCTAAAGGGACGCGTCCTCTACAACATGCAATCGGCAGACTACCGCGAGCTGATTTCGGCCTGGGCGACGTATGCCGGGCCACCGACACTTCGACCATCGAAACCGCTGGCAAGCCACGAATACCTCATGCGTATTCACGACCCCGCGATCCGCTCCATCATGCAAGCAATCATCGGGGAACGAGACAAGCTCCGGGCCGAGGTCAACCTTCTGAAATCCAACGCGCAAGTCGTCGTGGATCGACGCCCAATCGGTGTGCGCGCGTCAGGAGACGCCATCGCGTTGCCAACAACGACAAACGGCCACAACGCGCAGCTCACTCCTTCAGAACGTGAAGCGCTGGGGAAGGCGGTCTCTGCCGACTACCTCGAAAGACATGGCTTACACGAAGGCAGCCATGGCGAGATCGTGAACGAACACGGTCGGACAGTGTTCGATGTCGGCTTCGCGCGTGCAATACGAAAGATCCTCGGAGCCTGAACAGCCGATAACCGAAACGATGTATTTCGATGTATGCATACATCGAAACGGAGAGTCCTTGGCGACCCCACCGCAGAACGCTTTCACGCTTTTCGCCCTCAAACTATGTACTCCACGGGTATAGGTCCACAGCGCCGGGTGGATGACTTCAGGATGGGCGAGGGCGTGGTGCATGGGGTCAGTTTCACAAACACTGTATGTTTATACAGTATATGCTAGAGATTGCCGCCCCTCCAACCCCCCCGTCGTTTACGCCGCCAACTGATGCTCGTAGTAGGGCCGCTCGCGATCGGCGAGTATTTCGCGGAGCTGCGCGCGGCGGGACGGATCCGGAGCGAGCCAAGCGTCCACGTTCGACGACTTGATGGGGACGATGCACCTATCGTGGCCAGCTGCCGCCACTTCCGGCGGTGGGTCGTCGGTGATCGCCGCAAACGACCACAAGTCGTCGGCGCCAGGGATCTCGGTGCGCGTCCACAGGCAGGCGACCTGCATGTGTTGCGGCGGTGTCGGATCGAAGCGAAGCACGACGTTCTGGCCGTCGCGCTTCACGTTTTCGAAAAACGTGTCGACGAGCACGAGGCCATGCGTGAAGCCGAAAACCTTCCGCCAGGCGGTACTGAGCGAGTCGACCCGAGCGTTATAGCTTCCATTCTTTTGCTTCTCGTCCGCCTCGGTCCAGCCTGGAATACGGCATCGATACCGCATCGGCACGATCAGGCGCTTGCCGTCGAGCTCGATCACCACGGGCGCATACCACCCGGGGAAGATCCGCGAATCACGCTCCTGCAGGTCCTGCCGGCGAAGGTCGTCGAGCCCGCGCGTTGCCGCCTCGATCTTGTCCGTGGCGATCCGGACGTCCTCGCTGGCCTTCTTCGTGACCTTCTCGGTCAGCTTCTTCTCGGCGGCCGCCAGCCGCGTGCGCTGCTCGAACAGATCTGTCTCAAGCTTGCGGGTTCGATGCGTCCGATATTCGGCGATCGCAGCCGAGATCCCGTCGTCGGCCGAGCCGGAGAATGCTGCATCGACCGCCTTCGGGATCTTGATGTCGGCGCCGGACGCGCGCGCGAAGAAGATGCGCCTGAACGTCTCGACGTCCATATCGGCGCCATAGCGTCGGACGTATTCCCGGTAGTTGGCTTGGATTTTGGCCGAGTAGCACATTGCTGTCTCCTCATGGGCAACGGTTCAGCTAGAGCCTACCCCACGTTTCGATAATTGCCGACGAGCAGAACTTGAGAGACGCTGGTCGGTGCAGACATGTGACCTGGTCTTTCGCGAGCCTTGCTCGAACGCGCACGAAAACGGATTCACGAAAACGTCACAACCCAACAGCATTTTGCTCCGCACAGCGAAAGAACCCAAAGTGTCGGATACTGCACGCACCTATGCGCGTCACCCCCGACTCAACGACACGAATCTTTTTCAAGCCTGCCCTAAAGTTGCCGACTTCTTGCGCCGATATACGGATTGCATGTTGTGCGGCTAGGCTCTTCTGAGCAAGCGTGCTGCACCATTGCAGCGATGAGCATGTGATTTGCTTATGTTGTTTAGTTTGAATAGCTAATCAAATAAGGGCGTTAGATGACTGGCTTCGGGGTTGAGGATTTTTTTTTGCTGCGCACTGGGAAGGCGTGTCCCGTATGGACGCTGACCGATGACAGTAACGTCATCGGCTTCGGTGAGAGCCAGGGCGTGATAAGTATTGCAGCGGAGTTGGATCGAGACCAGGCAGCACAGGTGCGTGCCTTCGGTAACGACGTGACGAAAACGAGCTGCAGGATCACGATTTCCGGAGAGCCGCTGGCTTTCTACCTGGTGGGGAAGAGGATCACGGATCGAATTTGGCGAGGGATCGCCTCAGTCGATCCGATCTTCGTGCCGAACGTATCGATGGTCTCCTCGTGGGAAGAGCGAGCGGCCAGCAATGTCGTGAAGTTCCCAGTACGTCGTGCTGGTTAGAGGGTGATCTCGGTTTGGCAATGTAGGTGGTTACAAGCTGTGGGTGTGCAATGAGTGAGAAGACCATTTTTGCGGGGCTCAAGAATCACTTTGGGACCCCGACGCCAATTTGGCGATATTCCAATCATGACCATGTACTGACACTGTCTGCGACCGGTGACGAGCTGGACGGGCCAGCGATCCCCATTCACATGACGGGTCGTGAGGCTGAACGGATTCGAGGGTTGACTGGCGCAACGTCGATGGTGACGCTGAACCTCCCAATTTACGGCGAGCACGTCGACCTGTATCTGGTCGGGAAGAGGATTCGTGCCGACGAGTGGGCGGGGATTGCAGCTTCGCTTTGGGATCCCGAGTCGGTCGCCAGTATCACGATGCGCGCAATGGCGTTTTCGGAGGGGCTGGTATCCGAGACCAACGCAATCCTCGTGGTCCTGGACAAGCGCGGCACGATCCATCGATTCAACCGGCGGGCAGAGGAGTACACCGGATATCGAGAAGAGGACGTGATTGGCGAGAATGCACAAGAGCTCTTCATGTCCGGAGCTGCCGCCAACGAGTCGCGAACCAACATCTCGCGTTTCTTTGAGCAGGGCAGCATCCACGACGTCCGGAGGTTGATCAATACGGTCGGTGGGGCGCGTCCGTTCTTGTTTCGAAATCGATTTGTCCCGTCCGTGCAAAGCGGCGAGCCGGAGTTCATCCTTTGCTCGGGCGCAGAACTTATCGATGAGATCGGGGCCGGCGTGCCAGATGATGCCGGTGCCGAGGCAGCTGTGGCCAACGGTGCCTACTTGCGCGCGCTGACGGCCAGGATAGTCGATTGGGCTGCTCTCGCGAATGGGGCGTCGACGTTGTTGGCTTCGATGGAGGATGGCGCCATCGATCCGAGGATTGTGTTGCAGGCGCAACGGTTAGCTGCTCGCGCGGTTCAAGACGCGTACGAGTTGCATGACGCGATCAGCACCGGATTCTCGGCGGAAGTGCGAGCGGCACCTCGTTAATTCGTGGTGGTGTTCAGTCGGCTTGGTCGATGGGGGCATCTGGCGATGGTAGCGTTGGTGGCTCCATGCCTCTCGTGCGGGACTTATATCCGTGGATCTGTCGTGCCGCGACCAAGCCGGCCGCGAAGTGGCGCACTGCCTCGAGCTCGCGCTCGGTGAGGTCGCTGAGCCAGTCGGGTATGGGTGCCGCACCTTCCATGGGGCCTTTACCCATCGCGAGCCACTCGGGCCTCACGCCATAGAGCAAGGCGAGCGCGACCGTGAAGGCCGAGCCCGTGCCCTTCGTCTCCAATGCCCCCAGGTTGCTTTGCGATATGCCTACGCGCGCTTCGACTTGCTTCTGCGAGAGGCCCTTTCTGCGCCTGGCAGCCAGAAGGCGCTCTCCGAACGGGGTCCGGCCCTGGCCCTGATTAGAATTGTCCATGCGCGTAAGATAGCCTATCGAAATACCTTAATTATGGTTGTTATTCAACCGTAATTGGTGTATTTTATGACTATTGTTGAGCGATCTGTAATCAAGGTTCTAGATCGTTGACACGACCGCTTCAGGCGGCACGGATGACACTCCCCTGCGCACCGAAAGTGCGGGATTTCCCGCAGAGATTTGTTGTTTCCAGGTCGAATCGTTGTTGCTATGTCTGATGAATCGGCGTAGGATAAAAGTTATAAACTTTCCGAAAAGTTTGTATACTTTACAACGAGTAGCGATCTTCGAACGGAGTCATGGCGATACTTTCCCTTTTACGCCTCAGAAGGAAGAGGGGAAGGATGCCAGGCATATCACTGCAAGAACTGGCTTTCGCATACCGAACAGGGGAGAAATGTGAAATCTGGGTTGTTGAGATCGTCGAAGAGGGCCGCCCACTGTGGATAGTTCAGGTTTTCCTCTTCGAGCAAGAGAAGCTGTTCACCCTCCAAGGTCAGCGCGGCAAGCAACGCACATGGCGCGACTTTGATCGAGTGATGGGCGTGCTGAAAGAAACGTGTCCGCAGTTGTCCGAAATAAAAGTGAAATTTGCTGCCGGGCCGGAATCGGCTCAAAACGGCGGACTGCAGGGAGAAGAAGGGAAGTAAGGCAGGAAGAGGTAGTAGCGGTCGGCAAGGGTGCGTCAACACCCTTGCCGACCTGACCAGGTTACTTGCGATCCACCCACGGGGCTTTAGCGAGCTTCCGAGATGAGGAATAACCATGGCTATCGGTATTGTACGCGATCGGTCGCGTACTGCCATCCTTTGGGGCTGCGTGCTTGCCCTGAATTCGTTACAGGTAGTAACGGCGCGCGCCGATTGCATCGACGCGGCCGCAGCCTACCAGCATCTGAATCCGCATCTCGTTCGGGCGATTGCATCGGTCGAGTCGGGATTCAATCCCTCCGCGCGCAACGTCAATCGCAACGGGTCCGAAGACATCGGGCTCATGCAGATCAACACGAGCTGGCTGCCGACACTCGCCCGCTATGGCATCGATCGGGCGGCGCTACTCGACGCCTGCACTAACGCCTACGTTGGCGCCTGGATCCTCGCGCAGAATTTCGCGACCTACGGCGTAAGCTGGAACGGCGTCGGTGCATACAATGCCCGGACACCGAGCCTGCGTGCGCGTTACGCATTGCGCGTCTATCGACGTCTGCCGCGCGAAGCATTCACGAGCGCCGCTCAAATCGCCCCGCTGCCTGTTCAGACCGCGGAGGCCGAATGACTCTGTCCTTCTTCCCGCGCGTGTTCGCCTTCGGCATCACCGCAATCGTCCTGAGCGGCTGCGCTGGTAGCAATACCGCTTCTGCAGATTGGTTGCCGGTGTCTCGCCAAACGACCGGCCGCTACGTCCGCGTGTGCCCCTTGCCGCTGCAGACTGCACAGTCCGCGAAGGCGTCGAGCGGCAACGCTGCCTCTGCAGCCACCGCACCGGCCGGCCCTGGCTTCGAGCTCCGTACGTCAGATCAGACGCTGGAGACGGCCTTGACGCGATGGACGACTGACGCAGGCGCTACGTTGCGCTGGCAGACCGCTATCAAGGTGCCGGTGCCGGGCAACAGCCGAGTGGCGGGTGATTTGCCGACCGCAATGAAATCCATCCTCAACGCTCTGACCGAGGCCGGGTACCCGTTGACGATTCTCGGGACGCCTGACGGCAAGACGTGGATCGTTGCGGACGCATCCGATTTGTCGGCGGCGATCGCACCCGCACCCGCAGTCGCACAGGCCGCGAAGGGAGCCAGCAATGCGCAAGTTCGGTGATCTGATGGGAGCCGCCACGTGCCTGGCGTGCGCATTGTGCGTCGACGCTGTCCATGCGGACGAGTTGCCGACGCCGGCACTTGCGTCCAACGGCGTGCATCTCGTTCCCTATCTGCCGCGTTATACGACTGCCGAAGTGGTACCGGCACCCGCAGCGAGCCCGATCGCACCCGCCGACTCGTTGTCGCCGGCGGAAGCCGTTCTCACGCCCGCTGTTCCCGAACCGGTACCGCTGCCAACGCCGGCTACACCTCAGTTCAAGCTTGTCGGCGGCGAATCGATCGAAACGCAACTGCGTGGATGGGCAACGTCGGCCGGCTGGAAGTTGGTGTGGAACGTCGAGCCAGACTGGATCGTGCCCAACGATCAAGCCTACGACGGTGACTTCAAGGCGGCTGCCACCAGAGCAATCAAGGACCTTGCTGCGAACGGCGCGAATGTCGTCGCAGACGGCTACCCCGACAACCGGACCTTCATCGTGCATGAAGGAGGGAGCGACTGATGCGGCTCACTTGTATTAGCGCTGCAGTATTGACTGCTTGCCTGCTGTCAGCATGCGCGATTCGCGATGTTCGAAACGATCAGAACGCGGTGGTCGATGCGACCCGCGCGCATCTCGATCGCGCGACGGAAGCGCGGCCGGTGGTTCGCATGCACGAAGGTCCCTGGCTGATGGGCGAACAGATTGTCGCCAGGAAACCGCAGGCGACGCTTCTCGACAAGCGCGTGTCGTATCGCTATCCAGCTGGCACGCTCGCCGAGGTTGCGCAGTGGATCACGCGGACCACGGGCATCCCGACGCGTATCGATTCGTCCGTCAATGATTTCCCGGTAGGCAACTCGCTAAAGGTTAGCGCACCCTCGGCGGGCGTCCAGCCGCCGCTGCCGCCGGGATTCCCAGGGGCAACAGGTCCGCTCCAGGCGGTGCCGATCACGTCGAACGCAGCGCCGACGCTTGCGGCGGCACGAACCGGCCAGATGCTTACGTACGATGGCGATCTCGGCGGCTTCCTCGAGGTACAGAACAATCGCTTCAACGTTTGGTCGCGTACGCAAGATGGCGTGATCACCTTTTTCCGGACCGAGAGCCGCGTATTCCCGCTGCCAAGCCTTACCGAGGCGGCGTCGATGGGCGGCCAGATTTCGACTGGCTCGGGTAGCAACTCATCGAGCGGCACGGGGTCGTCCACCGGTTCGACGAGCTCGAACGGTTCGAGCGGCTCGACCGGAAGTGACAGCGGGCAGCAGCTGTCGCAGTCCGCTACCATCGATCCGTGGAAGAACCTGCAGCAGACAGCCGAGGCGATCTCGAATGGCGGGAAGGTCGTAGCTGACCTGAACCTTGGCATGCTCACGGTGACCGGGACACCGCCTCAATGTGACCGCGTTGAGGCTTTCTTCAAGAGCCTCAATGCGTCGTTCCTCAAGCGCATCGCAATCGACGCGCGCGTGTACGTGGTCCGGAAATCCCGCGAAGATAATCTCGGGCTCAGCCTCGCGCTCGCGTACAAGAACGCAACGGGCCATACGAGCGCTGGTATCACTGGCGTGGCGCCTCCTACGGTGTCCGGCAGTGCGTCTCCTGCATCGTTCGGCGCGAACATTCTCACGGGTCCCCTCGCGGGCACCAAGGGCGCGCTCCAGGTGCTGTCGGCACTGGGTGATGTGACCGAGGTCCTGTCGCGCGCGGGGATTACGCAAAATGGCAAGCTGCTTTCGCTCCAGGATGCACGCAAACAGCGCTTCACGCCGTCGACACAGAGCACGCTCGCTTCGAACGTTGGTTCGACCACGTCGCAGCAAAGTGAAACGCTCACGACAGGCTTTACGGCCGGGTTCGTGCCGAAGTTGACCAACGGCATGATCGTGATGAACTTCAATATCACCTTGTCGCAACTGGTGGAGATGCAGCTCTTCCCGCCCGGGTGCTCAGGGCTGAATTGCGTGCAGCATCCGATCACGCAGGACACGCAGCTGCTGCAAAGCGTGCCGCTCAAGCCGGGCGAAACGCTCGTGCTGACCGGCATGCAGGACCAGACGCTGACCACCCGCGCAAATGGCGCCGGCTCGCCTTGGGTTCCGATCCTTGGCGGCGGTGCAGACGCGCAACGAAACGACACGTTCATCGCGGTCGTCATCAGCGCGCGTCTGCTGTGAGGGAGAACGATATGAATCGCAACCTCACCACAATCGTAAGCCGGCTTGCCGCCGGCGCCGGTGCGCTTCTCCTCGCGCTGCATGGACATGCTGCAGCACTGCAAGCGCCTGGCGTCGCGACTGCCTCGCAACCGGCTTCCGCTGTAGCGCCGGCCTCGGCGTCAACCGACAGCGACACCTTGGCACTGGCCCGTGCACGCATTCCGCTCTTGCAGGCGGAACGGGAAATCACCGCGCTCGAGAAAGAAATCGCGCAGAACCGGCAAGCAGCGGATGACGCAAAGCGTCCGAAGCTCCTCGGTGGCGCTGGTGGCCCCACGGCGGCTGGCATTCCGATGGGGGAACTGCCGCCGGTGGCTCGACGTAGCGCGGACGTTGCGCTGGTCGGCGTCGGTTCGTACGACGGCCGAAATACGGCGACGCTCGTGATCAACAACGTCACACACGATGTAAAGGTCGGCGACGCGCTCGAGAACGGGTGGACCGTTGCCCGCATCGCGCGGGATGGCGTACAGCTTGCGCAGGGTCGGCAAACCCGCTGGGTGAAGTTCTGATGGTAGCGATCGTTTCCTTACCGGACACGTCGGGCCGCTTCGCGCTCGGGTTGACATGGGAGCACGAGCCGGTGCGTCCGAAGTCGACCGCGCTGCGCGAACGCGCTCGGCGGCTCGGTCGGTACGGCCTCGTTCGCCAAACGTCGACGGGCGTGTTCCAGGCCGGATACGGTGCGTTGCCGCCCGGTACGCGGTGGCCGTCGCGTATCCACGCGCTCGCGAGCCGTGTCGCCGAGCACCATGCGTCGCCGTGGCTTGGCGTATATCGCCTGACGGATGATGTGTCTTGGTTAATCGCGGTACGTGATGGTGAGATCGTTCCTGGCGGGGACGTCGTCGGAAGTCACGTTGACGTCGATGCTGCACGCGATGCACTGCGGGCGCA
Source organism: Burkholderia contaminans (assembly GCF_029633825.1). Classification (NCBI taxonomy): domain Bacteria; kingdom Pseudomonadati; phylum Pseudomonadota; class Betaproteobacteria; order Burkholderiales; family Burkholderiaceae; genus Burkholderia; species Burkholderia contaminans. Next base: position 18,172 of record NZ_CP090645.1, read on the forward strand.
GGACGGCTGGCGCGACTATGACGGCACTGCGGCTGACTTAGCCGAAATGGTTGGCCTGACCATTCCGGAGCGTGGCCTGACGGATCTGCAGGCGACGGTGCCACTCGCAGTGTGGCTCGGTGCCGCAGTAGTCGCGTGCGGTGCCATGGGAATCGCTGGCGTTGTGATCTGGCAGCAACGAGAGGACGCAGCGGAACGCCTGATCACGATTACGAAGCAACGGGCGCAAGCTGCGGCTCGGCGCGCGCAACGCGAGGCAGAACTCGCGAACCCGCCGTGGACAAGGCTGCCGGCCCCCTCGACCGTGTTCGCGGAATGTGCAGCAGCATGGCGAGGACAGGATCTTTCGCGCGGCGGATGGACCCTGACTGCTTGGCGGTGTGCTCCGACGGGCGACGCGCTCACGACGACGTCCGACTGGACCCGCGAGGGTGGCACGGCGCTGGGCGCACCAGGTGCGTTGACCACCCCTGACCATTCAACCGAGATCAAGACGCAGCCGGCAAACCTGCCAGTGTCGATGTCGGAAGCCGCCCTTGACGAGGCTGGTCGCCGTGCCGTCTGGGCGTTGGTTCAGACCGACTCGCTCTCCCTGGAATTGCCCGAGCCCGCGCGGCCGGCACCGGCGAGCGCCGCGCAAGAGGCATTACCCTGGCGCACGCGGTCTGCGGTCTTCACGTTGCCTGCCGCACCGTGGACTTTGTACGCAGCCGGCTTCGATGCAGTGCCTGGTCTGCGTGTCGATGGAATCTCGTACGACTTGGGAAAGGCCCAGTGGACGGTGCAAGGAGCGCTCTACACGCGTACGAGCACGCCGCGTCAGGCCGACTCCAACAAGCAACCCACATCGTTGCCGGTGCCGGCGGGAGCGCGCGCGTGAAGCCCTTTGCAACGACCCTCAAATTGCTCGACCCGACGACATCGGGGGCAGGTCGCATGTCGGTCGCGCCCGCAGCAGCGCCCGCAGAGCTCACGGTTCCGGAGCACTTGCTCTCGCACGTGGTGTGTGCCGGGGGTGAAGGTGGTTCATTGACGCTCTATGTCGACCAGCGCAGCAAGAGCGCTGCTGCGTTCCAGACCTGGCTGCAACGGCTCGACGAGTCGGCGATCACGTACTCGGTGACGTCTGTTACGGCGGCTGAGCTGGAGCGCCATCGTCGCCAGCACGCGACCACTGCCAGTGACGACCTATCGCTCGCGATGCAGCAAGAGGCGCGGCTACTGCTGAAGCTGGTTGATGCGGCTGGGATCAGCGATGGGCATGTGCTGCAGCGCCGGGACCATACGGAGGTTCAGGTCCGTGTCGATGGCGACCTGATGACTTCGAATCGGTTCTCGTTCCGAGCCGAGGAGGGGGCGCGCTTCGTCGGGGCAATTTACAACGGCCTCGCGAGCAACAAGCCGCCCTCGCTCGCTCCGCGGGAATTCCAGGACGCGCTCATCGACGGTCATAAGTTGGCGGGTACCGGATTGTCGACGGTCCGAATCATCCGGGGACCAGCCGAGCCGGTAAACAGCGGTGGCGGCTTTCTGATTGCCCGCTTTCAGAGCCGGCCGGGCGCCAAACGTACTATGTCGCGGGCCGAGGCAATCCATGCTCTGCAGCTCACGGTGCCGGCGATCCCAGATACCTCAATAAACGGAATCCGCTGGCGCGGTTTTCCGAAATCGCAGGTCGCCAGAATCATACGCCTCGGGCACATGCCCCACGGGCTTGTCGCTTTCACCGGCCCGGTCGGCAGTGGCAAGACCCAGGCGATGGACGATCTGCTGCAATACCTCGCCGAGCGCTATCCAGGGCGTCGTCAGGTCACGATCGAAGACCCGCCCGAGTTTGAGAAGCCGTGGGCGATCGTGCTGCCAGTGAATGGAATGACGTATCTCGAACTGCTGCACAAAACGTTGCGCATGGATCCGAACATTTTGCTGATGGCGGAAATCCGTACGGCGGCAGAAGCGGCGGCTACGCTCCAGGCAGCGCTGACAGGGCGCCTGGTGCTGACGACGTCGCACGTGACGGACCCGTTCCGATTCTTCCAGCGGCTTGAGGATCTGGATCCGCACCAGTTGGCCAAGGCTAAGACGTGCGACCACGAGCAGGTGATCGGTGTCATTGGCGTCCGTCTTGTTCCGCAGCTCTGCCCGGACTGCCGTGTGCGTCTCCTCGACACCTCGGCTCATGAGGTAGCGCCGGACGTGGTAGACGCGCTCCTGAGCTGGGGAGGCATTAGTCAAGTGCATGTCCGTGGTGCTGGCTGCCCGACGTGCCTCGGTCGGGGCGTGACGGGGCGACAGGTGATCGCCGAAGTTGTCGAGACTGACGAGCTGCTGATGGCCGATGTTCGGAACCGCCCGATCGCTGAGGTTAAGCGAGCTCATCACGCGCGTCCGGACTCCGACTATTCGATGTTGGCCTACGCCGTTGCTCACGTCCTGGCCGGGCGGGTCGACCCGACAGACGCGCACGCGCATATTGCACTGAGGCCGCGTCGCGACGAGCGACTGCCGAGCATCGAGGAGCTGATGTCATGATCGGTAAGTCGTTCTCCTTTCCGTGGTCTGCACGGCGGCGCATTGCGCAGCGCGTGCATAGCTTGCCGTGGAAACTGCGTGCGCGGTTCTACGAGGACGCGATCCACCAGATGCCGCAAGGCGACTCGCCCTTCGAGATCTTCCGGGATCTTCAGCAAAGCCTGCTACGTCGGAAAAAGCGGACGGACGCGCAACGGGTCCACCGCGCAATGCGGACGATTGAAGACGGCGAGTCGCTAGTGCGTGCGCTCGGCGCCGATGTGGGCACCGTCGAGCGAAGCATTCTGGAGATTGGCGAGCAGAAGAACAGCGGCGGCCTTGCAGCCGCAATGCAGCAGATTCTCGATGAGCGCGCACGCGTCACGCGGATTCAATCGGCCGCCTGGGGCGCGGTGTTCGAACCGTTGGTTTGCGTTGGCGCGATGCAGTCGTTCTTTTATGTGCTGGGCACGGAAGTGATGCCGGCAATTGAAAGCCTGGTCCCGCGCACGCACTGGAACACGCTGACACATTTGCTGGACTGGTTTGGCTGGCTCGGAACGGGTGCAGGCCCGATCGTTACAGCGGTTGGCGCGATTGCGGCCGGAGTGGCTGCCACCCGCGCCTTGCCTGTGTGGACCGGTCGAGGCCGTCAATGGGTGGAGCGCCATCTCTTTGTCTTCAGGTACTACAGGGAATTGCAAGGCACCACGTGGCTCCTGGGGTTTGTCGCGCAAGTGAAGGCCGGTGTTCCGCAGGCAAACGCACTTGCGCAGCAAATTCGCCACGCTTCGCCGTGGCTTGCCTCGCGGTTGCGGCCTGTCTACCGCTCGCTCATCGAAGGCGAGCGACTCGGCGACGCGCTTCGCAAATCGAAGTTGGACTTTCCGTCGCCGGACTTGATTGAGCGGATTGGTCGACTCGACGGTGGAGAGGGTGGCGTTGAGAGGATGGAGCTGCTGGCAACGGAGCACGCGGCAAAGCTGGAAAAGCGACTGCGGACACTGGTCACGATCCTCGGCTATGCCTCGCTGGGGCTGATGCTGTCGGTAATGGGACTGGTGCAGATCGCTAGCAACGGGCTGACCGAGAACATGATGAACTCGGCCGGGATGTAAGGGAAACATGCAACTCAACTGCAAGGAGAGCCGAAATGGGTGAGGTACTGGGAACGTGGTGGGGGCGAATCATGATGCTGCTCGGGATCGCCGCGGTCGTCGGCGTGATCGTGGCATCGAAGAGCGGCGGGAAGGTTTCAAACCAGGCGAGCGACATTACGCTCTTTCAAGGCGAAGCGCGACAGCAACTCGGTAACACGCCGAACGGCTACACGAACTGCACGACGGCCAACACAGCCGCATTGATCACCGCCGGAATTGTGCCGCCAGGCATGGTGCGGGCGGGGGCACTCACGAATCGGTGGGGCGGTGCAGTGACCCTCGCGCCGGTCAACAACGGTGCTCAGTGTTCGGTGACGCTCGCTGGTATCACCGATACAAAGGAGTGCAGCAAGCTCGCGACGACGCTGCAGGACTACGACTCGCTGGTTATCGGCACGACGACGTTCACGAAGGATGCGTTGCCCGATGGTGTGTCGGCTGGCGCAGCCTGCAAGGGCAACACGTCACTCCAGATCACGTTCTCATAAAGCCATGTTCGCAACTCGCGACTCCGCTATGTCAACCGTTCGTGCCGACATCGAGATTGGCCACGAAGGCGTGCTCGCCGATCTCGAGTTCTCGGACCTGTACCTCGAGGCGACGGGACGTGCTTGGTACAAGACTTGGGCACTTGATCCGCTGCGCCACGAAATCACTGGGTCGGCCCTTGAGGGGGTGACGCGTCTTCGGCAGCACATCGAGGCGAGTGTTTCGAAACGTGAGTTTCGGATCAAGTGGGATGGTGTTGGCATGCGCGGCGCGTTGTTCGAAACACAGGCGGGTGAAATGTACGTGCTCCGCCGAAATTTGCCGCACGCCTTGCCGTTTCACACGCTCGGCTACGGTCAACGCGTTGAAAGCGCATTGCTGGCCCCCGCGATCCGGACGGGCGGGCTCGTATTGTTCACGGGGGGCGCGAGTAGCGGCAAGACCGTGGGTCTGACGGCTTGGACCGTTGCGATGATGCGGACATATGGTGGTGCAGGTTACACGGTCGAGAACCCGATTGAGATCGAGCTCGAGGGGGATTACACCGGCGAGGACGGCGTAACGGGCACGTTGTATCAGAAAGAGATCGACGAAGACGAGCAGTTTGGGCATGAGATCCGTCGACGCCTGCGCGGTGGCCCGAATCTGTTGATGATCGGTGAGTTGCGCAATGCGGATGCTGTTGCACAAGCACTGTTGGCAGCGACGAGTGGCGTAGTGGTGGGCGCGAGCTATCACGCGAACGACCAGATCACGGGGTTGCAGCGGTTGTCGGGAATGGTGCGCGACGCGGGATTCGACGGCGGATTGTTCGCGAACGGTCTCGCTGCGGTTATCCATCAGCAGATGGTGCTGACCCACCGCGAGGGCGAAATCACGCGGCAACTTCGTGTGTCGCCGCTGATCCTGACCGGTTCCCGCAACGAAACCGGCATTCGCTCGCAATTGCACGGCGTTGACTTCCGACAACTGAGCACCGAGGTCGACCATCAACGACGCGTGATGGCCAACTTGTCGACAGGGGTGGCGTTCTGAGATGGGCTACGCACTGATTCCGCTGCTTGTCTTGTCGGTTGCGTTCAGCCTTACGGTCAATGCACAGCGCGAGACGCTTCGAGTGCTGGGTCCGGATAGCAGGGCCGATGCCGCGGCGGAGATGCGTGCGCTGCAGGCGGAGGTGTTTGCCGCGGCATGCGTTGCGGCGGCGCAGGCTCAAATCGGCGTCGCGAGCGACGGTATTGCAGTGGCGTGGCCTGCCGGGATGGTGGCCTTGGCAGGTGCGACATGCGCGACTCGGACGGATGGAACGGGACGACTCGTCTATGCGGGCGTGCCTACGCTGCCGGGGGTGGCCGGTGTGATGCTCGACCGATTGAACGGCAGCGCGCTGTGGTCGACCGTGAGAGTGGCCGGGACGGCGCAGCCACTCGTTGGCGGGCAGCCCACCACCGTACCGACGCTGTTCGCCGCTGGCACGTTGATCTATCAGTCGCGGGTGGCGAAATGAATGTCTGTAAGCGGGCGAAAGCGCGGCTTCAGGTTGGTGACAGGCTGCCGTTAATCGCAATGGAGTTGTTTGTGTGCGTGCCGGACGTATCCGGGCCACGGGCATAAGGGGGCATCGTGCAGGCAGTTCTCGGAACGTGGTACGGCGCGCTGATGTGGCTCGTGATGGCGGGCAGTTTGACAGTCTGGCTGCAGCACTCGGCCACGGCCATCAAGGTCGCAGGCGCGGGCAACCAGGCACAGGTCGTGGCGAGTGCGATGGGTCGTTACGTGAAGGACCACGGCGCCGATCTGGCGGCAACCGCGACGGCAGCGCAACCGGTGACCGTGTCGATGAATGATTTGCAGGCTGGCGGGTATCTGGTGGCGGGCGTGTCGTCGACAAATGTGTATCGGCAGCAGTGGTTCGCGCAGGTGCTTCAACCGCAACCGGGTCAACTGCAGACGATGCTTTTCTCGTCGGGCGGGGTAGCGATTCCGGCGCGAGATGTGGCGACGGTAGCAGCGCAGTCGAGTGGTCGCGGCAACCTGGGGGGCTTTGTTCCGTATCCCAACCAGGCCGGGGACGCAACGCTGCAGCCGACGATCGCCGTAGGGGCGGGCGGTTCGTTTCGCCAAAGTCTGGTGAGCTATGCGAATCCTGGCAGCGGCCACCTCGCGATGCTGGTTGGGGTCGCTGACGCTCCGAGCGACAACGGCTTCCTGTATCGCGTCCCGATGCCGAATCGACCGGAACTCAACAACATGCAGACGGATTTGGGATTGACGGACACGCAAGGCGTCGCGCACGACATCAACGGTGTGAACACCGCGAACGCGAACACGTTCAGGCTTGCGAACGGCGCGGGAATGAAGGGCGATCAAGGAGGCGCGATCGAACTGGGGGACATGGCTGGGAATAATCCGGGGCAAGCGCCCTATATCGATTTCCACCTCGGCGGGCAGGGCGCGCAAGACTTTAATGCGCGATTCCAAAACAACGCGGATGGAAATATCCGTGTATCAGGGGCGAAAGGTAACGGGTCGCTCGACGTTGAAGGCACGCTTCAAGCCGGAAATATCGCCACGCCGGGCACCTACTGCCCGACGAACGGAAAGATAGCCGGCAATGCAGACGGGTCAGGGCAAATCTTGTCATGCCAGTTCCACACTTGGATGCCGATCGGTGGCCGCTGGCTGCGGTACGGCTACTACACGGTTTACGACGCGTGGTGGGTACCGCAGCCGACCTGCCCGAACGGTGGGTCAATGCAGATTCAGGTGACACCGCAAAACTTCGTGGTGAACGACACCACCGCGGTGAATACGGGACCGGCGACATGGACAGGTAACGGGTGGCAGGTCCACCTGACTGACGGAAACGGGAACGGGATTCCAGGTGCGCAGGGAATTGCCGCGACCTACTGCTCATATTGAGGGCGAGAGCGATGACGAAGGGCTTGGGAGGGGTTGGTGTGCTGGTGGCGATCGTGTTTGCATCACCGGTCCATGCAGCGCCGGCGCGATGCTCGTCGGGGTATCAGGACAACACGTGTCTGACACCGATCTGGCATGACCGCGTTGCACCGCCGATGTGTCCGCCCGGCTACACACAGACGTCGGCGCCGCGGTGGGTGGGCTCGAGATGGACGAATCCCGGCTGCCAGCCGCCGCCGCCGCCGCCAGTAACGCAGCCGCCGGCGACGACGTGCTCGGATCAGGGGGTCATGGGGATGTTGATCGCGTGGGCGCAGTACTACGGCTCGAACTGGTACGCCGAGGGCACGGTCACCGCGACCCGCCACGTATGCACGGATGGATCACAGACGTGGTCCACGTTGGTCGGGAGTGCCGGACTTCTGCTTCAGGGACCCACGAAGGCTTGGCACGTGCCGGGCGTAGTGGGGCCGTCCGGAATGCCGGTGTTCGCGGCGGACATTATTTGTTATGGACCGTCGCATGCATTCAACGGGGAGAACGGTCCGCAAGGCGATCAGGTGCCGTCTCCCCCGTATGCAACTTCGCCTACCGCATACGGTGTCGTGAGTGACGGAAGCCAGTGCGGAAACAATACGTATGTGCCTTGAATTGTTGTTTGAGTGAGCTGGTGGAACTTTGAAGTGCAACCGTAGTGCGTGAAAAACCATTTATAACGGGAAGATAAGAATCATGATGATCAAGCATTCGAAGGGCCGTTTTGCTGCTGTTGTGGTTGCCGCGATGCTCGCCGCCTGTGGCGGTGGTGGCGACGGTGGTAGCGCGTCGACGGGGACGTCGAATCCGGGGGCTGGTAACGGCGCGGGTTCGGGGTCGACGAACGGTGGATCGGCGTCGGCCGCGTTGCCGCCGCAGACTTCGGTACCGAACCCGACGTACGGGGCGGCGTCGGCGGAAGCCCAGGCATTCGCCACCCTCAACGCGTATCGCCAGGCACTGGGCGTCGGATTGCTGCGGCAGGATGCGGTCCTCGACATCGCTGCACTCGCGCATGCGAAGTACGAGCTGACGAACCTCGGGAGCGGCGCAATCTCCGGACTGGCGCACGACGAGAGCTCATCGCTGCCCGGCTTTACCGGCAGCTGGCCGCTGCAGCGTGCACAAGCGGCTGGGGCACCGAAGAACCAGTGGGTGGGCGAAAACATCGGTAGCGCGTTTGCAGCGACCCCGCCCGGTACGCCGGGCGCAGACTGCGTCAACCAGCTGCTCGCGACGGTGTATCACCTGCAGGGCGTCACTTCGAATACGGAATCGGTCGGCGTCGGCGTGGCCTCGACGACGCCGACAGCAACGACGCCGGGCGTGGGCTCAGTATGCGTGTTCGATTTGGGCACGTCGACGGGCGTCGCGCGCAATCCCGATCCGAACAATCCGACCGACGTGAATGCTTCCCCTGCATCGGGCGGGCAGCAATTCGCGACCAACCTGGTTGTCAGCTCGCCGTATGACGGCGAAACGGGCGTCTCGACGACGATGGTTACGGAGACGCCGAACCCTGCGCCGGACCTGAGCGCACCGGGGCGACCGATCATGGTGCGGGTCAATGCTGCAACCGGCAATACGCTGACCGTCTCGAGCTTTCAACTGGTCGACTCGACGGGCGGCGCTGTCGCAGCGCGGATCCTTGTTCCGCAATCGGCTGTTGCCGGATCGACCGCGAAGGTGACAGCCGATTCGAACAACATCCTGTTCGCGGGCGTCGCGTTCTTGCTGCCGCTCTCGCCGCTCAAGCCGAACACGACGTACACCGTGACGTTCTCTGGCGCCCGAGACGGTGTTGCGGTTTCGGTGACGCGGACCTTTACTACCGGCGCAAAGTAAGCACGGGAGCCTGCGATGACCCGGCACGTTTTCATCGACAACTCGAACCTGTTCATTGGGGCGCAGCGGGCGGCCGGGGCGTACGAGCCGGCGGCCGCACCGCTCGCCGTGCGGCTCGCGTACGCGAACCTGTTCGTACTGTTGCATGGCGACGAGCCGGTCGGCACCCGCGTGATGATCGGCTCGGGCCCGCCGAATTTGAGGGCGGCCTGGGACGGCGCGCGCGCATTCGGGTACGACACTGACCTGTTCATCGCGCCGAACGCTAGGCCGCGCGAGCGTGGTGTCGATGAACTGGTTCAGCTCAAGATCGCAAATGCGCTGCTTGACCACCCGGCCCCGCAGACGTTGGTGCTCGTGACCGGGGACGGCAACGCGAGTGAGTTCGGGACAAGCTTCATCGAGCAGATCGCGCGTGCGCTCCGGCTTGGGTGGCGAGTCGAGTTGTGGTCGTGGAGGGAGCAACTGTCGTCACGGCTGGTGGACCAGGCAGACCTGTCCACCGGCCGGATGACGATTCGCCTTCTTGACCCGCATTACCGAGCGATCACACGCGTGAAGTCGGGGCAATTCATTGTCGGCGGCAAGATGGTTCGGCAGTACGCACGAGAGGCGGAGCGGCTGCCGCTAGACATGCTGGAATCGACGGTCTAACCGGCCGCGTGGTGCCATCGCTCGCAACGCGATGCTTATGAAAAGGAGTCCTAAAGTGAATATGTTGCCGCTGGCGGAAGATTTGCCCGCTCCGGAGGTTGCCATTCCTCCGGTCACGATTACGCAACTGGAGGTTGCCATCAACCGCCTGCGCCGGCGGCCGCTCGACGTCGGGAACTATGGCGACGCTTTCGACGCGCACGAGACCCAGCGTGCGCATCTGGAGGTGCTGTATCGAAGCATGGTCACGAAACGCCAACATGCGGTGCCTCTGAGCGCGATTCCGGAATCCGCGCGCTTCGCGCTGCATGTTTCAGGGAGCGCTCAGGAATGACACGGTTTCCTTCAATCGCACGACGCGCGGCCACCCTCGCTGCACCGCTGCTGATGTTGCTGCCGGCGAGTGCCGCATATGCGGATGACGACTGGGGCTGCCAGGTGCTGTTGTGCTTGGCTGATCCACGTGGGCCCGAGACCGAAGCGGCCTGCGTACCACCGATCGAGAAGCTTTGGGACGCACTTTGGCATGGCGATCCGTTCCCGATCTGCAATTTCCGAGTTCGGCTCGACCTCATTCCGGAGGCGGTTCGCAAAGCGATTCCGCTCGACGCGTTCAACGTCGGTAAGGGCACCGGTGCGCAGCACACCTTTGCCGGGCCGGGCTACTGCCGAAAGGACCTGCTCAGCTGGGAGGGCAACGACTTCCCTCGGCTCGTCTGCCATGCATCGGGGGTGATCGACGTCAAGATCGACGGCCAGATGTACACACGGGTCTGGTGGGGTGTGGACAACGGGTACGGCCCGCTTGGGCGCTATGGGAACACGCGCACGATCAGCGAGTACTACGGAAACGGTTCGACGCAAAAACCCTACGACCCGTCCAAGGCTGCTGAGGAATTTCAACGCGAGTGGGAAAAGCGCCAGAACCAGAATCAGGGCTATGGCTGGAGCGGCCCGCGCGGGGGATGACCATGCTGCCAATCGACCTTTCGATGCTCGTGCAACAGTGCGCGCCGTCCGTCCATCCCACGACGATGCAGGCGGTCGTTCATACCGAGTCAGCCCTCAACCCGTATGCAATTGGTGTCGTTGGTGGCCACCTAGTTCGGCAACCGCGGACGCGAGAGGAGGCGGTATCGACGGTCGCGGCCCTTGAGGCTGGCGGCTGGAACTACAGCGCGGGGCTTGCGCAGGTGAACCGCGCGCACTTCGCGCGCTACAAGCTCCTGAATGGAGGGGTGTTCGATCCTTGCGCGAACCTGCGCGCCGGCAGCGAGATCCTGACCGATTGCTACACGCGCGCGGCGCTGCGCGCCGGGCCTGGCCAAGTTGCGCTGCGCCGTGCGCTGAGCTGCTACTACAGCGGGAACGAGCAACGTGGATTCAAGCGGGAGAACGATGGAAAGAGTTATGTGACGCGCGTAGTGGCTGCACGGCCGGCAGATACCACATCAACCACCGGCGGAATCATGCGCGTCGCATTGGCACAGCCGACAACTGAACAGGCACCGGCGCCGAATCCGCAGACGACGGTGCCGCCGATACGGGTCGTACGGGAGGACGCCGAGCCGGCGAAGCCGTCCGGAAAGGGCAAGGCGAAGGTGCAGCAGCAGCAGGAACAAGCGCCGAGTGCGAAACCGCGCTCGGGATGGGATGTATTCGGGGATTTTGGTCAAACGAGGGAGAACCAGTAATGAAAGCAAACGTGAATTTCTTCGGGAACGGTAGTTCGAATCGACGGACGCAGCGGCTGCTCGTCTTGGCGTTGATGATGACCGCGGGCGTGGCCCAGGCGGGCGGGCTCGATGCGGGCAAGTCAGGACTCTCGACGTTTCAAGTCTGGCTGTATTCGTGCACCGGGATCCTGGCGGCCTGCTACCTGCTTTATGTAGGCATTCAATGTTTTCAGCATAAGCAGGACTGGGTGCACGACTTCGGTACCGCGTTCATTAAGGTATTTGTAACTGGCGCGGGTGTCGTCCTCGCCGGGTATCTGTTCGCACTCGGCGCGAACTGAAAGGGGGCGACATGGAAGAGCGCACCTTGTACCCGTCGTATGCGGCGCTGAACCGGACCGCGATGATTTGGGGCATCCCGCTGATCCCTGGGCTAGTGGTGTTCTGCGCATCGCTGATGGTGGGCCTCATCGCGCTTTTGACGCTCGGGCCGGGTGGTGCGCTGCTAGTGATCCCGGGTGCAGCCGTTCTGATGTTCTTTAAGAAGGTCAGCGAGACGGACGACCAGGCCTTAAGAATCCTCGGTTTTGAACTGCGCTGCGTGTTTGCGCGGGCGAACGCAAACCTGTTCGGTCGGACCTACACACTCGCGCCGATGAGATACGGCCGCACCTACAAGAATGTCCGAAGGATGCTTGAGCGCACGGCGTCGGCGGAGATGTCCGAACAGTTCATTGCGCGTTTTCGGGCGGAACTCGCCCAACGGCGTCTGGAGGAGCAACATGAAATCGTCGCATAAGTCGGTGCGTAGACCGTACGGCGCCCTCGACTTGCACCAGGCCGAGCAAGGCTTGTCCAATACCAGTGCGAGGATCGACAGGACGATCGGTCATACGATCGTGCAGGGCGAAGTCGGTGCCGGCAAAACCGTGTTGTGGGAGAAGGTCCTGCGTCGTACGACGCCGACAGGGAGCGTACAGTGATCGTCAGCGACGTACTGATTCGCCAGCCGGCGCTCGAGGACCTGTTGCCGAAGATCGGCCGGCCGGTTTCGGAGTTCGTCACAAGCTTCGAGGACGGCCGCGCAATGCTCGCGGTACGCCTGTCGGGCATTCCGTTCGAGTCCGTGTCGACGAGCGAAATCGAGACCCAGTTCGAGGCGCTGAATCGCTTCAAAGCGTCGCTCGTGATGGATAAGGGCAACCGGCTTGGCATGTGGTTGACCCTGAATCGCCGCCGGGTACGCTTTGACAGCGAGTATCGCTTTCAGTCTCGGTTCATGCGCCGCTTCGCCGCGAAATATCTGCGCCGATTTGAAAATGGCGATTTCTTTGAGAACAGCTTTTACCTGACCATCGTGTTGAAGGGGGAGGCGCTTGACGAACTCGTCACGGAGCTTCACGAGCTCGCCGAGACTATCGACAAGAGCCTGACAGCGTACGATCCGCAGGTGCTGCGCGTCTTCGAGCACAACAATATTCTGTTCTCCGAGCCGTATCAGTTCATCGCGGAGCTCCTCAATGGCGTCGACGAGGTTGTCCCGGTCACGTCTGCGCTCGGTAGCGAGCTGATCCCTTCCGCCTGGCAACACTTCCATTACGACGTTCTGGAAACGCGTGCTGACCATCGCACGCGGTTCGCGGTCTGCTACGACTTGAAGGATTTCCCGAAATCGGGGTGGGGTCAGCTGAATCCGCTGCTCACATTGCCCGCCGAATTCACGTTGACCCATTCGTTTATCGGCATGGGTAACTATGACGCGATGTTTGCGATCGAGGACCAGGAAAACAAGCTTCGTTCAGTCGAGGACAAGGCAACGCACCAGCTGGAGGAGCTCAAGGAGGCAAAGGCACTCGTCGCCGGCCGCGATCTCGCATTCGGCGAGTACCACGGTGCACTCGTCGTTTACGGCGACACCGACAAGCAGGCAATCGACAACGGCGTGTTCGTAACGAGCAAATCGCTCAACGAGTGCGGCTTTCGGTGGGTCAAGGCGTCGCTGTCGGCCCCGATGACCTTCATCAGCCAGGTGCCTGGCGCGAAACACAAGCCGCGGCCGATGCCTAAATCGACTCGCAGCCTGGCGGCCGCCTTCTCGATGCACAACTATTCCGCCGGCAAATCGCGAGGCAATCCGATCGGCGACGGTTCGGCGGTCATGCCACTGCAGACGGTATCGAAGGGCCTGTACAGCTTCAACTTCCACGCGTCTCGTGTGGACGAAGACAACACCGGAGAAAAGCTCGCAGGCCACGCCTTGATGCTCGGCGACACCGGCGCCGGCAAGACGACCCTGCAGCTGGCATTGATCGGTTTTCTCGAGCGGTTCGACCCGAAGATCTTCGCGATCGATATGGATCGCAGTATGCAGATCTTCATCGAGGAGCTCGGCGGTACTTATTTCGCCCTGAAGGCGGGCGAGTGGACACAGCTGGCGCCGTTCGCGCTGGCAGACACACCGCGCAATCGAGAGTTCCTCTACGACCTGGTCGGGTCCTGCGGTCGCGATCATGACGGCAAGCTGTCGGTCGAGGACATGATCGACATCAAGAACGCGGTCGATGCGATTTATCGGCTGCCTAACGTGCGCGATCGCCGCTTCTCGCGCCTGCTCGAGAACATTGCCGACACCGGCGAGAACTGCCTTGCGCGACGCCTGATGCCGTGGTGCGCGTCGACGGGAGGCCGCTTCGCTTGGGCGCTTGACAACGTCGCCGACGCCGAGATCGACATGAGCCAGTTTCGGCGGATCGGATTCGATGCCACCGACATCCTCAAGAAGGACTACGCCCCAACCGAACCGATCCTGGCCTTCCTCCTGCACCTGAAGAGCCTGATGCAGCTGAAGGGTGGGTTGCTGGCAACGATCATTGAAGAGTTCTGGTTGCCGGTGTCGTATCCCACGACATGCAAGATGATCGAGCGCTCGTTGCGTGTCGGCCGCCGTGCGGACGAATTCCTGGTGCTGGTGTCGCAGACGCCTGATGAGGCGCTGAAGAGCCCGCTGTTCGGCGCGATCCTGCAGCTGACGGCGACGAAGATCTACCTACCGAATCCGAGCGCGACCCGCGAGGGATATGGGCCCCTGATGACGGACCGGGAGTTCAAGGAGTTTAAAGCGCTGACAAAGGACTCGCGCAAGTTCCTGATCAAACAGGGCAACCAGTCGGCGTTCGCGATGCTCGACCTCAAACAGGGTTTCACCGACGAACTGGCGGTGCTATCGGCGAGCCTGGACAACGTCGCGATCTGGGAAGAAGCCGGCCTCGAGGCGGATGGCGATCCGGAGCGACGGATGGAACTGTTCCAGCAGCGCCGAAAGGGCAAACGGGACCGGCGGCCCGTAACGGCCGGCGAACTGGCCTAGCGGGTGACCCGGCCGAGATGACGACGGTGGAAAGAGCAGCGAGTAGTGGACCGCGCGGGGCGGTCGGGGCGCAGACCTGGTATCGCGTCTCGGGTCAATCAACCAATCAAATCGAAAGCGGAGCAACCATGAAAACGTATCGAAGGATCATCCAGGCGGCCGTTGTCAGCATCGCACTCGCGGCGGCCCCCCTGTCGCACGCGCAAGGCATTCCCACCATCGACATGTCGCAAGTCGCGCAGGCGATTCTGACGGTCCAGCAACTGAAGGCGCAGTACGACCAGATTGTGACGCAGGTGCAGATGATCAAGGGCAATCGCGGATTGGGGTTGATCTTCAACAACCCTGAGCTGCGCAACTACCTGCCGGACGAATGGAAATCGGTCTACGACATGGCGAACGCCGGGCGCCTTGGCGGTATCTCAGGCGTCGCGAACGAGATCCTTCGGCAGGAGGGCATGACGACGGGATTTACGGCGGGCGCAAGCCGCTACAACACGACGCTCGCGTCGAATAAAGCGATGGCACAGCAAGCGTACGACGCGGTGATCAAGCGCTTGCAGAACATCCAGTCGTTGATGCAGCAGTCGGATATGACGCAGGATCCGGCCGCGAAGGCCGACCTCGCCAACCGCTTCCTCGCCGAGAACGCGCAGATCCAGACCGAGCAAACCCGACTGGCATTGATGGACCGGCTGCAGCAGATCGAAGAGAAGTTCGCAGCGCGGCAGGCGTCGAAGGACATGCAAACCCGCGTGAACGCGGACGAGTAAGTACACCGTCCGCAAGGACAAGGGAATTGGGAGAGCGCGATGGCGATCACGGTTTTCACCGACATGCAGAAGTCGTTCGACGACTCGGTGCTGCAAACCATCAATTCGGGATCTTCCCAGATCATCTCGATGATCAGCCCGCTTGCGTCGGCGGCCTTCGGCATCTACGTGCTTTTGGTGCTGGTGTCGTACTGGCGAGGGCAAGAGGACGTGCCGGTGGTCGACTTCCTGATGAAGTGTGGTGGCTGGTTCGCGATCCTGGTGATGGGGATGAACATCTCGTACTACAGCCAGTACGTGGTCCCGTTTTTCAATGGCTTCGGCGACGACATTGCAAAGGCGCTCACGAATGGGAACTCGGGGATGCAAGCGCTCGACAACCTGCTGAATCTGTACGTCAACGCCATCAAGAACACGTTCCAGAACGCAAACATTGGTGTCACGGATATCGGCCTCGCGTTGGAATTGGCTGGCATCTCGATGGCGTTGATCTTGACCGGGACTTTGTTCCTCGGGATCGCAGCCGCCTACATCATCTTGGCTAAGTTCGCCCTCGGGCTGCTTCTCGCGCTCGGCCCGATGTTCATTGTTGCGCTGCTGTTCCCGCCGACGCGGCGATTCTTTGACGCGTGGGCTGGGCAGTGCGTGAACTTTGGAATCCTCGTTGCCCTCTACGCCGCCGCCGGCGCGATCGAGGTGAACTATGCAACGAGCGTTCTGCCGCAGAGCTTTACATTGACCGACTACGTCCTGACCTGGGCGACTCTCGCGAAGATTCTCGCGAGCGGTGTGGTGTTCATTGTCGTATCGCTGAATCTTCCGTCGCTTGCATCGCAGCTCGGCGGTGGTGTTGGCATCTCGTCGATGGTCGGCAAGATTAGTCAGGTCGCGCGCGGTCTCGCCGGCCGTGGCGGTGGTGGTGGCGGTCGTGGCGGTCGCCAGGGCGGTTCAATTGCAGCTTCGTGATTGTGCGTGCCGTACTGAGCTCGGGCCAACTACCTAGGAAGGTGACACTGAATGAAACTGACCCCTCACGAGATTCTTACGCATATCGGAATCGACGTGCCCGAAGAGGGGGTGACGATCAGCTCGCACGACATGCTGGTGTACACCCGGATGTTTCATCTGCTTGGCAAACAGATGTCGATCGACAAGATCGCGACGCACGAGCTCAAGCAGCTGATTTCCGAGATGCAGACAGGTGACGAGGGACCGGTCGACGTGTCGACGATCACCGATCGGCAGTGTGATTTCCTGCGGTCGGCTTTGAAATGCAGTCAGCGCATGGCATTTGGGATGGATGTCGACTTGACGACGGCACGTAGGCCGTGACGGAGTGGTGGTGATGAAACGGTTTCGATTGGCACGCTGGGGCAGCGTCGTAGCGATTGCGGCGATGTTGTGCGGCTGCGGGACGGCACGGCAATTGCCGCAGCCGCAAGGAACGTGGGAACCGGTGAACTGTGTGCCGGTGTTCGAAGGAGAGAATTGATGTTTCGATTCGGAAGAAGTTCGCGGACGGCCGGCGGCGGCCTCGGTAGTCCGAGAGGGGCGGTAATTGTGGCCGGCGCAGTCGGCGCTGTTCCCGCTGTGGAGCGGGCACCGTCTCCCACTCCCGCGCGGAAGCAACACAAGACGTCACGGCCATCCGCACCGGCGAATGCTGCGTCGCAGGAGGAGGCAGCACGCGAGGCGAAGTCTCGGTTGAGCGAGGGCGCGCGGTGGTACCTGGAGCAAGCCCTGGGGTTTGAACGCTCGAAGCAGGATGCACTCAAGCAGACGACGAAATTTGCAATCCGAGTTGCGGTGGGGGGCGGTCTGATCGGGCTATTCGGCCTTTTGGGTGGTGGGGCATTAGTACAACTAAAGAGGCCGAACCCACCCGCGCTGATCCGGACCAACGATACCAGCGGAACAACGGACGTGATCGGCGTGATCCGCAACGGCGAGATGCCGTTCACTGAGGTTCAGGATCGCGCCGACCTACGCCGGTACGTCGAAATGCGAGAGAGCTACGACTGGGAAACGATTCAGGACATGTACGACACCGTCAAGCTGATGACAGCCGACAAGGAGCAGGAGAACTATGTCGCGCTGTTCCAGAAGGATACGGCGCCGCAGAAGATCCTGAAGAACCAGGTGCGCGTGGTAGCGAAGGTTGGCGCAATCACATTCGTTGGTTCGACCGCACAGGTGTTCTTTTCGAAGACGATCAAACCCATGTCGACCGTGCAGGACTCCCAAAACGGTATGCGGCCGCAAAAAACCGAATACTGGGTCGCCACGATTTCGTACCGCCACGACAACCTGCCCGAGTCGGGGATGGAGCTCGAGCGCGACCCGACCGGCTTCCGCGTCACAAGCTACAACGTCGATCGCGACTGGACGCGCTCAGACGCGATGCCGGTGGTGCCAGCGCTCGGCGCGAAGGGGGCATCGTGAAGCGTGTTCGAACTCTGGCGATAACGCGTGCGGTGTCTGTACTCATGTTGGGAGCGGCATCCTGCTCCGCAAGCGCGTTTGTAACTCCGCCTGCTTGTGACACCGACGCACATGTGCGTTGTGCAACCTACGACCCGAATGCGGTTTACCGCATACCGTTCCGGATCGGACAGGCGACTGTGATCCAGTTCGAGCCCGGTGAAGTAGTTGAGGGCCCCGAATCCGGGCTCGGTACCGGCGACGCGAAAGGTTGGACGATCGGCGCCAAGGGCAACTGGTTCATGCTGAAAGCGCAAGAGAGGAACCCGGATACGAACCTGCTCGTTGTGACGAATCGCCGGCGCTATGTCTTCGGATTGGAGACGGCCGGCAAGGCAGATACGCCGACGTGGGCGCTGTCGTTCGACTATCCGGACACGCGCGCAAAAGCCGCGCGGGAAGCGAAGGAGAAGGCGGACCGCGTGAAAGCGATGAGCAACGCTGATGGCGACCTTGCGGATCGGCGCAACGAAGACTTTGACATGAAGGGGGATCTGTCGATCGCTCCGACCGCTCTCTGGGACGATGGCCGCTTCACGTACTTCCAGTACGACACGACTCGCCAGACGCCGGAGATCTTCCGCGTCCAGGCCGACGGCTCGGAGGCGACGACGAATCGGCACGTCGAGGGCGACACGATCGTTGTTGAACACCTTGCACCGGGCTTCGTGTTGCGGCTGGGGAAGGCGGTGCTGGCAATCCGAAACAACGGCTACAACCCTGACGGGACATTCAATCGGACGGGCACTACGACGCCGGGGTGGGTCCGGATGACGAAGGGCGGTGCCCATGACTGATCAGACGCCGAACACTGTCGAACCGACAGAGGCGGCCCGACCGCCCGAGACGGGAATGGAGCCGCGCGGCATTCCTGGACTCGCACGTGGTAAGCGCAAAACAAACGTGCGGCGGGTCTGGATTGTGCTGGCCGTCGTGGTCGTCCTGCTCCTGGTGACGGGGAGCGCAGCCGTATTCGTGAAGCGGGCGGGCGATGCGTATCTCGAACACAAGAAGGCTGCACGCGACGCGCCGGTCAAACAGGCGACTGCGGACCCCGACCTGTCTGGCTACAAAAAGAAGGTCGAGGCGACCGAGGCGGCCAGTGCTGCCGAAGCGGCGAACGCTGCTTCGTCGGGGTTGCCGGAGCCGGCTGGTGCACGTGGTGCCGCGCCGGCAGCTGCCAGCGGCGCCCCGGCAAATGGCCGGGGCGCGCCGGGAGCCGCAGCGGCGGATCGATCGGGTGTGCCTGCATCGGCCCCGGAATCTCCAGCCGATCGACGCCTATCAGGCGATGTACTGGTGAAGCTCGGCTCATCGGATGGCGCTGATTCTTTGGCGGCGCTGCAGGCTCGCCAGCGCAACGCGCAGGCTGGTGACCAGCCGGCGATGCCGACCAGCTTCGCGCGCGACGGCCTGGACGACAGCCTTGCGCCCTCGCGGCTGTCGAGCGTTAAAGCCAGCTTCCTGCCGAATCTCAGCCTGTTGCTCAAACGTGGAAAGCTGATTCCGTGCGGTCAGGCGTTGCAAATCAGCACGACGTATCCGGGCGCGGTCTCCTGCCATGTGAGCGAGGACGTGTATTCAGCCGACGGAAAAACACTGTTACTCGAACGCGGGAGCGAGGCGACGGGCGAGCAGCGCAAGGCAGTGCTTCAGGGGCAAGCCAGCATCTTCGTGGTGTGGACGCGGATCGACACCCCCAAGGGGGTAACGATCCCCCTCGACTCGCCGGCGACAAACGCACTCGGTGCGACCGGCATTGACGCCGATGTCGACACGCACTTCTGGGCTCGCTTTGGCGGTGCGATCTTGCTGTCGGTGATTGGCGACGCCGGGCAGGCGCTGTCCAACCTGACGCAACACGGCAGCGGCACGCAGATCCAGTTCTCCAACACGAGTTCAGGGATGCAGCAGTTCGCGTCCGAAATTTTGCGCAACACGATCAACATCCCGCCCACCGCGTATTCGGCTCACGGCTCGGCGCTCAATATTTTTGTCGCACGCGACGTTGACTTCGGGAATGTCTATGAACTTGTCAAGCAATGAATTTCAAGGGGGCTATGACGGGAGCGTCACGGTCCGGAATCTGCTGGAAACGACGGGCATATCTGACCTGATTAAGCGTCCAGGTGTTACCGAGGTTGCAATCAACAGACCGGGCGAAGCCTGGACGGAGAGCCGTGACGGCTGGGTGCAACACATCATCCCTGACGCGTCACTCGATACGCTGGTGAAACTGGCCAATGCACTGACGATCTTCGGCAAGGCGACGCCGCCCCTGTCGACGTCGGAGCCGGAGAAGCCAGTCCGCTTGCCCGATGGCGAGCGTGGACAGGTGGTGATCCCGCCTGCATGTGAACCCAACACGGTTGCGACGACGATTCGGATACCGAGCTCGACGCGATGGTCCGTGAATGAGCTGACCAGCAAAGGATTTCTGACCAACTTTCGAGACGTCGCCGAGCGCGACCTTGGTGCATTGTCGCTGGGCGACGTGAGTGTTCGTGGTGCCGACGACGTTTCGGAGGTTCGGCGTCAGCTCGCGGCGCCGGCGATCGTAACGCTTCAGCGGTTCGAACTCGACATGCTCGACGCGATCGCGCAGCGGGACGTCGAACGGTTTCTTACGCTCGCAGTGCTCAATCGCCTGAACATCGTCTTGGTCGGTGGCACTGGGTCGGGCAAGACAACTCTGATGAAGTCGTTGGCTGACCTGGTGCCGGCGCAAGTTCGCGTCGCCACGATCGAAGACACCCATGAACTTCCGCTGCCGAAGCAGCCGAACCACGTTCACCTGTTCTACAGCGAGGCGCTCCCGGCGAAGCGGATCGTGAAGTCCACGCTGCGAATGAAATTCGATCGCGTGTATCTCGCGGAGCTGCGCGGAGACGAGACATGGGACTACCTGGTGCTCCTGAACACGGGCCACCAGGGCGGGCTTACGACGGTCCATGCGAACGATGCAATCTCGGCAATGGCTCGAATCGCGACGCTCGTCAAGCAGAGCGCGGTCGGGCAAACGCTGACGTGGGAGCACATTCTGCGTGAAGTAAAAACAACGATCGATGTGGTGCTGTTCATGGAGAACAAATGCCTGAAAGAGATCTACTTTGACCCGGTCACGAAGTGGAAGCTGCAGCGGGGGCTCGCATGACACATCACACCAACATCGACGCGCTGCGACAACAGGAGCAGATTGCGCTCGCGAATGTCATCGACGTACAGCGCAAGCTTGCTCGTGGGTCCGCAGCGGTCGGGTTTCATACGCTACGCGATTGCAAGGCGCGACTCGACGAAATCCAGGAAGAGCTGTTGCTGATGGGCGAATTGCCGGGGCTGTTTCTCCAGCGATATTTCTACCTCGTTGATCGCGCGACGTTGTCACGGTTGCCGAGCGGCTCGGTCGTCGTGTCCTTCCCGTCAATCGCCGCCGTCGCAGGCTTTCGCGATGGCACGATGGATGATCGCTTTGTGTGGGATGTCGAACGGTCGCTGGATCTCGCGTGTGCAGGCGTAGCGGGGGCAAGGATGAAGACGATGTCGCTGCAGGGCACGCCGACGGGATCCTCCGTGACGGGTGGAAAGCGATGAGCCGACGCCCTAAGTACATTCTGGCGGTGGCGGCCGTGTTCATCGCATGCGCGTCGGAAGGTGCTCATGCCTGGGCCGCAAATCCTGCCCGCGGTGTCATGACGCGGTGGTGGCAGTCCGCGAGTGCATGGGCCAGTGGGGTGACGTCGGGTCTTGGCGTCCAGGCTGTCCACGCGTCGTCGTCGGCCGATGTTTGCCAGCCCGAGATCGGATTTTCGCCGGAGGGTTCCGGCATCGCCTTGGTACTCAAGGCGATCGCAAGCGCGCGTCAGTCAATTCGCGTGTCAGCCTACGCCTTTACGTCGCGGGAAGTCGCGCGGGCCTTGGTCGATGCGAGAAGCCGCGGAGTTGATGTCGCAGTTGCGGTCGATGCACGACAGAACCTGACCGGTCCGGGGCGCGGAGCGAGCGCGGCCGCGCTGAACATGCTCGTCCGCGCTGGAATCCCGGTGCGAACGATCGAGGCGTACGCGATCCATCACGACAAGACGGTGACGATCGACGGTGAAACAGTCGAGACCGGAAGCTTTAATTTCAGTGCGGCAGCCGCCCGCCGCAATAGCGAAGACGTGATGGTGCTGTGGCACTGCCCTACCGTCGCGGCGGCCTATCTTGCGCATTGGCAGAGCCGCTGGGCACGCGGAACGCCCTATTCTGTACGAGGCGGCGTATGAAGGCGGCCACTGTGTTCAAGTTGCTGGGCCTCATCGCGGGCCTCCTCGCGTTCGGTGCGTTGGTGGTTGCCGGCCAGTATGCTGGCGCGACCCTGTTCGCGCAGATCGAGCAGCTGCCAGAGTCGGTTGTCAGCGTGTGGACGCTGCTTGACTACTGGCAAGCGTACGGCCACGTCTTCAAGGTGCGTTTAGCGCTGATCGCAGGGACGACCGTGTCGGTCATTCTGCCGGCTGTTCCGCTGTTCGTGGTCGTGCTCGCGCTTCTGGTGAACCGGCCGAAGCGAGAGTTACACGGCAGTGCGCGGTTCGCGCGGGTGCATGAGATTCGGAAGTATGGTTTGCTCGATGAGGCCGAGGGCCGAGTAAAGCCCGGGCGGCGTCGCTATCCATCCATCATCGTTGGCAAGTACCTGGGCAAGTACCTTACTTTCGCTGGCCAGCAGTTTGTGATGTTGGCCGCGCCTACTCGCAGCAAGAAGGGCGTCGCGGTTGTGATCCCGAACCTTCTCACCTATCCGGACTCGGTCGTCGAACTCGACATCAAGGGAGAGGGCTTCGACATTACGTCGAAGTACCGGCAGCAATGTGGCCAACAGGTGTTCCGCTGGGCGCCTTTCGACGAGGGCGGCTACACGCACTGCTGGAACCCGCTCGAGAAGATCGCGAAGTTGGCGCCCCATATCCGGATCGGTCGCCTGCAGATGATTGCGGCCCGTCTCTATCACACGCCGGATGCGCGCAACAAATTCTTCTATGACAGCGCGGCTGACTTGTTCCTGGGTGTGGCGCTGTACCTGATGGAAACGACCGGAAACTGCACCTTTGGGCAGGTGCTGCGTGAGGCGGTGCCGGTCCGACCGGACGTGAAGCTACGAGATCACCTTGCGGACATGATGAACCGCGAGGTCAACGGCGAACCGCTGTCAGGTGACTGCCTCGGCGCGCTCGGGCGGCTGATGGCGTCGCCTGACGAGACGATGCTCAACATCACCAAGACCTTCACGTCGGGGCTCATGCTCTTCGCGAACCCGATCGTCGACGCCGCGACGAGTCGGTGCGATTTTCAGGTCGATCAGGTACGTCGGCAGCCGATGTCGATCTATCTGGTACTGCCGGCCGCCAAGATGGCGATCGCCGGGCTGCTCGCGAATCTGTTCTTCACGCAATGGATCGAGGAGAACTTGGAGGTTCTGCCGGAGGCCGACGCGAGCCTGCGTTACCAGTGCCTGGGGATTCTTGACGAGGCGACTTCGGTCGGCAAGATTGAAGTGCTGGATAAGGCCAATGCGTTCATCGCTGGTTACAACATCCGTCTGCTCACGATTCTGCAGTCGAAATCTCAGGGCGAGGACGCATACGGCAAGCTCGGGATGCGGACGCTGGTCACGAATCACGCGCTCAAAATCATCTATCCGCCTCGAGACACCGAGGACGCGAAGGAAGTATCGGAGACGCTCGGCTACTTCACCGAGAAGTCGAAGTCCTCGAGCCGACAGCGTGGCCGCAATACGTCAGTGGGCGAGAGCACGTCGGATCAACGGCGCGCGCTGATGATGGCGCAGGAGCTCGAGCAGGCGGACCAAGATGAGGAGTTCATTCTCGGCATGGGCCTGCCGATCCGATGCGAGAAGGCGACGTATTACGAGGACCCCCAATTCATCGACCGCCTGAAGTCCGTATGCCCGATGCTGGCCGCGCTTGGCGATCGCATGCCGACAGAAGAAGAGATGAAGGCTGCGCAGATGTCGGGGCAAATGCGTGCGGAGGGGATCGAAATCCTCGACATCGCAAAGATTCATGCCGAGCGCTCGGCAAAGGTCGCCGCGGCCGTGCGCGCGTCTCGTCAGGCGGGCGCTGCGCCGCTGACTGCGAAAGCCCTGCGCGCGCTCAACGACGAACAGCCTGCCTCGCCGATCGTGGCAAAGGTATTCGAAGCTGCGCTTGCTGATCTGTTCGATCTCGGCGAGACGGTCACGGACGAGCTGCGCGAGATGTTCGCGCCTCTGACGTCGGCGACGAACCCGAGCGATTGGCCGGTCGGTAGACCTGCGCCCACTCCTACGAACCCGCCCGCACCCAGCGCGGCGAACAACAGCACCCATATGACGACGGAGGCTCTGTACCACCATGGCTGATGAAAAGACGACGATCGACCGTGACGCGATCATTCGCGAGTTCGCGGCGGCAGCAAAGGAACGCGGGCTGGTGTTGGGCGGGCCGCCGGTCGCGGACGGCGAATTTCACCGCGTGCCGGTGGAAGGCGACGCACCCGGAAAGACGAGTGGATCATATCGGCTGACGCTTGATGGGCGCGTGAACGGAAGCATTCGAAACTTCAAGACGCGCCGCGGTGGGAACTGGCTTCCGCGTCAAGCTGCACCTGCTGCCGATCCGGCAAAGCCAGCGAGCCGCAAACGAACTGCACCGGCGCGCGGTGCCCCTGCCGCCGATGCGGAGATCGCGGCCACGGCCGGGATCGCCGACAAACCTGCAGGCGCAGCGCAGTACACGTTAAAGGACCTCGATGATCCGGAGCGGCGCAAAGCAATCGCTACGGATATCGCGGCGAGCTCGGGGAGACCGCACGAGGAGGTCGAGGCGAATTTGCGTGCTCTCGTCGAGAAAGACAATTCGCCCGAAGCGGCCGCACTCAACGCCGCGCGCGAGGCGTTCTGGCAGAAATGGAACAGGGGGGGGCAGGTGCCATCGACGGTTGCGACGGGCGCTGTACCGGTCGCAGGCGCTGCACCACTCGACGAACAGATCGGGCGGGCGTTTCGCGAGGCGCTGCAGTCGATCGCCGCGTCCACGAACCTGAAGGGTTCGGAGGTGACCACGACGCTTGCGCTCGATGCGAAAGTCGAAACGCTGCATCGTGATGCATGGAGACGAACGGGGAATGCGGCCGCCGGCGATCGCGCGGTCGGTGAAGCGATCCGTACCGGGAGCGGCTTCGTTGCGGAGGGGCTGCCTCCGTTGGCAGGCGCAGCCGTCGCGAAGATCCGTAAGCAATTTCAGCTGGAGCAACCACTGGAGGCAGAGGTTGGTGTATCGACCGCGCCCGCCGTGGAGCACGTCGGCCCGTCGAACGGGGCGACGCAGAACGTGACGAGTGGCGACACGGAAATCTCGCCTTCATCGACGGAGGCCGATCACCGTGCCGATATCGCGGCCGCGCAGGAAGCGGATGTGGCTGGTGGAAGCGATCCCGAGCCGCAAGCATCGTCGAACTGGATGGACAGCCAGATGGGATTCTGGCGCGCTGTCGCGGATCGCCGAGGCTTGACAGCCCGTATCGAGGGGGAATTTGCGCAGGGCAAGACCGCGAAAGAGGTGGAGCGTGCTCTCGATAGCGAACTGGCCTTTCTTGAGTCGGCGGCCGATCGATCGGAGCTCGTCTTGTATGTGCGCCAGTCGCTCGGCATTCCGTCACGGTTGTCGTCCGAAGGGCAAGAGGAATTCGAACACTGGAAGCAAGCGTACGACCGGCGCCAGGCCACAGGGGAGGAGCCGGAGATCGGCGGCGCAGTTGAGCTGCCGGCCGCCGACTTGCACAAGGGCCATGTCGAGCCGCAGGTCGGAGAGCCCGGGCAGATGCCAGCAGCATGGACGCAGCCGCGCGATATCGAATCCTATCCGTTCGCGGGTACCGTTGAACTGTTTGAGTCGCTGGATCTCGACAGTACGCTGCCGGTGCCGCTTTCGACGTCGCTCGACACGGTCGCGATGCGGATCCGGATGTCCGCTCGGATGAACAGTGACCTGCCGGACGGCGCCAGCGAGCAGATCGTGGACTGGCTGGAGTGGGTTAGCCAGAATCCGGACCCGGCGGTGCAGGATGCAGCCGCGCGCGTCGCGCAGGCGCTCGGGCGCTACGATGACCGCGACGCTGGGCGCGCAGAGAATCCATTCCAGAATCCCGTGTTGGCCGACGCGTATCACGTCGGCCGGACCCGCACGGTAGTCGAGCACGATCCGGCGATCGGCCCTGCGAACGCAGCGAGTGCCGAGCGATTCGCCCCGATGTTTCGGGCCCTGGGAGTCACGGTGGATGCTCAGCGTCCGTTCTCGGAGATGGTCGGTACCGTTGACGACGCGCTGCGCAATACGGTCGCCCGTGGCGTGAAGATTCCTGATCACGTTCGCGAGCAGACGATCGCGTGGGTAAAGTGGGCATCCGCGCATGCGGTGACCGACGCCATGCGGCAATCGGTTGAAAACGTGGCTCGCACACTCGGTCATTACGATGGGGCGCGAAAGATTGTCGATCAACCGTTCGTCAACACGACCGTCGCGGCCGCGCACGTGTCCGGCTGGACGCTCGGCAAGCAGGCGATCGAGCAGCCGGCGCGTGCGCCAAAGCAGACCGTGGGCGACACGCCGGTACATGGCAGCACGGTGAAGGTCGGCAAGCCTGCCAACGAGGGGGACGCCAAGCATCCGGCGAACGATGCGGTGCGTCCGAGCGGCGATCGGATTGCCGATGCCGCGCTGGCGCGGGTCGGACAATCGCGGGTTGCCGATAGCGCCGCGGTGCGCGAGCAGCTCTCGGCCGCCCAAGCGCGCCAGCAGACCGTCTCGACCGAGGCACAGCGCAAGGTCGAGCAGGTCAACGAGCAGTTGCAATCGAAGCCGGCGAAGGTAAAACCAACGGTGACGTCGACACCGGGTGAAACCGCGAAGCCGCAGACAGCGTCCAAACCCGACGCGACGCCGAACGTGATCGAAATCGGCGACGGCGTCGATCGTAAGCCAGTGCTGAAAGCGAGCGGCTACGACGTCCCGGCCGACATTGCGGCACGGTACGTGGTGAAAGACGGGAAATTCTGGAAACCGGACCTGAAAAATCCGGGCGCACCAGAGCAGACCAAGCCGCATTTCGAAGACAAGGGGCCCCGGCTCACGTCGCACGCGAACGACCGAGAGACGATCGCGGACATGATCTCCGTCGCCGTCGTGAAGAACTTTACGTCGATCGCGGTAACGGGCAGTGCGACGTTCCGGCGCAACGCGTGGCTCGAGGCCAGCCTTGCGGGGGTCGAAGTTACAAATTTCAAGCCGAGTGAAGCGGATCGCGCGTTGCTCGAGGCGGCCACGCGCGAGCGCGATCGGCAGCGGGAGGCCCTGACCATCCGCAAGGGCCAGTCGCCAGACGGGGGCGGTGAGCCGGCGGTCGCGAAGCCGACCGCAGCGGCGGATTCGAGCGCGCCAGCGCCGACAACGCAACCGCCTTCACCGGCAGCGAAGACTGATCCGCAGCCCGCAACGCAACCGTCGACGACCGCGACGGTTGCGGCGACCCCATCCGCCGAGAGCACACCGGCCGCCGTCCAGGCGCCGCCCCAAACGGTCGCGGAATTGCGCGGCCTCGCGGAAAAAGCCTTGGCGAGTTACCCGGCGCGGACACGTGCGGAAGTGATGAACCGGTTCAATGCCCGCATGCAATCGGCGATCGAGATCCAGCAGCGCGTCGAACGCGGCGAATTGACGCCGCAGCAAGCGCTGGAAGCGATCGACGCCCGATTCAAGACGCAGAAGGCTGAGTGGACGGCACCGGCCCCCACGCCGGCGCCGGCGACGCCTGCGCCTTCACCGAAGATGGGGGTGTAAGTGGCCCGCCGCAAAGGATCCAGTCTGATGCCGGCCATCGCCGCTGCGCGATCGCCGCGTGTCTTGCCGGGATGGCTGCGCCTGCACCCTGCCCGCCGGAAGGGGTGGTTCGACGCATACCGGTTGGCTGACGCGATGGTCGATCCCTTCGTTGATGCACTGCGCGCCCGCTGGCCGCACCTGGCCGACATCGAAGCCCGCACCAGTGTCGTGGCTGGCAGCCGCCTTGGCGTCCACGCGCTCGGCGAACGGCACCTCGACACCGGGCTACGAGTGCTCGGCCAACCCGTTAAAAGGGTTCCCCGTACCGGCACGTTCCTGTGCGAAGCCCGGCCCGGACACAACGTGTTCGTCGCGTACACGCCTGCCTTATCCACTTTGGAGACCGTCAAATGAATATCAGCATTGCTCTCGTCAACTGTTCCGGCAACGTTGGCAAGACGACCCTTACCCGCGAACTGTTCGCTCCGCGCCTTCCTGGGATGCCGGTGCGCCAGATCGAATCCATCAATGCAGATGAGGCCGACCTTGCGCATCGCGGGGGAGACGTGCAGGTGATGATCGCCGGCCAGTTTGACGAGCTCCACGAGGAGTTGATGCAGGGACGCGCGTTCCTGGTCGACATCGGCGCGTCGAACGTGGAGGAGTATCTGCGGCGGCTGGATGAAGCGTCGGGGCTCCAAGAGGACTATGGCTTTTTTGTGGTCCCCGCCGTGCCGGATCGCAAGCAGCTACAGGACACGCTCAAGACCATCGACTTGCTAACCGACCTGGGCGTCGAACCCGAACGCATTCGCGTCGTGTTGAACCAGGTGGTGGTCGAGCGCAACGAGACGGTCGAGGTTTCGGTCGGACGTGCCTTCGCGCCGCTGCTCGAGCTTCATCGACGGGGAGGACACTTCATGCTCGATACGTCGGCGGTTGTTCCGAAAAGTGACGTGTTTTCGCTGGCGGCCGAGCTGGGAACGACCTTGCACGCGCTCTGTCGCGACGAAACCGATTACCGAGCGGCGATTGCGGCCGCTACCGATTCAGGCGAGCGCGTGCGCCTGTCGCGGCGGCGGATCCTCCAATCCAAGGCCAGATCGATCAGCCCGAAGCTGGATGCGGTATTCGAGGCCGTGATGCGGGAGACAGTTGCATGAATGCGCCGGCGCAGCGCCGAGAAGCGCAGTTGGCCGGCGAGAGCCCCGCGGGTGCTTCGGTACTCGACGGGCTTCAACGCTGGCCTAGCAGCAACGAATTGCGCGAGGCCGCGATCGCCGACCTCGTCAGCGACGTCTGGAATCTGATGGAGGCACTGAAGCACGTCGCCCCTGCGATCCACGAGACGGACGAACGCCTGACCGCGACCTTGGTGGCCGCGCGCGACACGACGGATCGGCTTGCCGAGATCGTCGGACATTCGGAGGCCGCGTTTAAGGGCGAGCTGGCGGTACGCGCATCACGC
Organism: Burkholderia contaminans; assembly: GCF_029633825.1. Lineage (NCBI taxonomy): Bacteria > Pseudomonadati > Pseudomonadota > Betaproteobacteria > Burkholderiales > Burkholderiaceae > Burkholderia > Burkholderia contaminans. Next base: position 47,411 of record NZ_CP090645.1, read on the forward strand.
CTGGCGCGTCGCGAGGCGGTCGACGCGCTGCAGGCCGAGCTGACGAAGCTGCAGCAGCTGATCACGTTTCCACGTCCAGCGCCCACGCCGTGGCGGACCATCTTGCTTACCGCGGCGCTGAGCTCGGGCCTCTCGATACTCGGCTTCGGCCTGTTGTCGGCCGCGCTCCACCACTAACGATGCACCCACGCACCATGGAACAACTCGACACGTTCGGCTTACCCGATACCTTCCCGCCGCACCTAATGCCGCAGCGGGGCGCCCAGTTCGTCGCGGATTGCATGAGAGGCATGAGCAAGTCGGCACTCACACGGCTCGCACGGCAACGTGGCTTTATGCCGACGTGGACGAAGCTTGATCATGTCGGCGTAGGTGTGTACGGACTGAGCCTGACTATCGACGGATGCGGCGTGCCGCTGATGGTTCGCATGACGACAGTGCCGAGCGCGTCGACACCGACCGTCGCTCCGGACCGTCAACCTTCGCTATTTTGAACAGGATGCTCGACATGCACGCCTATCGCTTCGATACCACCGTGGTACAGGCTGATGCTGAAGACCTGCAGAGCCATCTCGCTAAAGCGTACCGGGGGAAGATCCGGCCGCTTTGCAACTGCCGGGATCCCGAGCCAGGGATCCCGATGTACATCGCACAGTTCGATGGTCGGTTCCTCATCAAGCGGATGCCGGGCACCGCTGGACAACACAAGCTTGGATGCGATTCGCATGAATTGCCCCCCGAGCTATCGGGTCGCGGCGCCGTGGTCGGCCAGGCAGTCCAAGATGGTGGGGATGAGGGACCGACGACACTACGGCTCGACTTCAGCATGAGCAAGTCGAGTGGTCGCACCGCGCCGGAAGCATCGGGCAAAGAAAGCGATACCGTCCGAACGGACGGGACCAAACTGACCCTGCGCGGCCTGTTGCACTATCTGTGGGAGGAGGCTGGCTTGAATCGCTGGTCGCCGGCAATGGCTGGGAGACGCAGTTGGTACGTCGTACGCCGGGCATTGTCGGAGGCGCTGCACGGTAAGACCGCGAAGAAGGCGCCGCTCGCACAGCAGGTGTTCGTTGCGGAACCGTGGTCGAAGGAACGGGACGCCGAGCTGACGGCGCGTCGGATCGCGGCGATGGCCGAGCTGATGAAGCCGGGAAAGACTCGAGCGATGATGATTGTGATCGGCGAGGTCAAAGATATCGTCCCGTCCCGCTTTGGAATGAAGCTGATCCTGAAGCACCTGCCGAGCTTCCCGTTCATGATGGACACTGACCTGCACCGGCGCTTCGAGAAGCGCTTTGCGAACGCAATCGGCCTGTGGGACAGCGTGGACGATGCGCGTCTGGTGGTGATCGGGACGTTCTTCCTCGGGCCGACGGGAATCGCGTCGCTTGCAACGCTCTCAGCAATGGTAGTAACGGGAAACTGGATCCCGTTCGAGGATGCCTACGACAAGATGATAGTCGACGCGCTGTCGGCCGACGAGCGCCGCTTCATTAAAAGCCTGCGCTACAACCTGGCAGATGACCAGGCGCTGGCGAGCTGTGTATTGACCGATACCGTCGAACCGATTGCGCTGTACGTAGCGACGCCTGGTGCGGCGCCGTCAGCGCGAGCTGCGCTCGAGGGGCTTATCGCGGACAGCGAGATCGACGGATGGCTCTGGGAGGCGGGTGAGCCGATGCCCATCCTGCCATCTCCGAAGTACCCGCGGCCGGCACGCCTCGCCTTGCCGGCGCCGACCAAAGCAGCGGGAGCGGACGAATGATGGAGCGCCAACCGCCCTCGATGGGACAGTGGACGCGTTCGCCGCACGTCTGGTTCGACGCATCACCAGTATGGATGGTGAACTTGCCGTTGATCATGCGCTCGGCCTTAGCCGAAGCTGCTTTGATCGTTGGGCTTGCCGCTGCTGCGGCGTTCACGCGCATGTGGCCGGTGCTTGCGCTCGCGCTGCTGGTGTCGCCTGTCGTTGCCGCAGCTGCGATGGCACAGACGCGTGCGATCCGGGTCGTGATCGATACGGAGCGGCTGACCATGACGACAGGGATTGCCTCGCGCCGTACCACGAGTCTCGAGCTCTTTCGCATCCAGAACGTGGTCGTCGAAGCTGCCTGGTGGCAAGCGCAACTCGGGTTTGGCACGCTGGTGATCGAGACCAGCGATGCATGGCATCCAGTTTGGGTTTTGCATGGGGTGCCAGACGCGGTGAAGTGGCGCGATCAGCTGACGCGATATGCGGTCGCACTGCGCATTGCGCGCGGTGTCGGCGAACTCAATATCGGGCGAGCGTAAGGGGACACACCGTGAGCAACAACGACTTGGGCGCCCTCGACGCGCGGCCGAAGCGCGGTCGTCGCCGTGCAGAAAACGGGCTCGGAACGCCGATTAGCACGCGCTTGACCGAGGCTGAGCGGCAGGCTTTCGTCGAGAAAGTCCGGGCATCGGGTTTGAGCCAGTCGGAGTTTCTGCGCCAGTGCGTGCTGACAAACCGGACTCAGATCGTCGCGCGGCCGCCCGTGAGTGCCGACTACAAGCGCATCGTGTTCGTGATCAACAAGACCGGCAACAACCTGAACCAACTGGCCCATGTCGCGAACCACGCGAATGCTGCAGGCCAGCTGCGCGACGACCTGTTCGTCGCGTTGCTCGACGAACTGGAACTGATCACGCAACTCCTGAAAGCGCACCTCCATCGTGTTGATTAGAGTGAAGGGCCGCCACGACGGCGTAAAGGCGTATCTCGAAGACGGTCGAAAGGCCGGGCGTGAACTTGACCGTGACGAGCTCGACGAGCGGGTCGTGCTCGACGGCGATCTCGATGTCACCGACGCAATCATTCAGATGATCAATGTGGCGCCGAACGTCGATCGGTACTTGTCGATCACGTTGAGCTTTAAGGAGGACGCCGTTGACCGGGCGACGCTCGACGCGGTGGTACGGGATTTCAAATCCTTCGTGTTTTCGGCATACCGCCCCGACGAGATGAATTTCTACGCCGAGGCGCACCTGCCGCGCGTGAAAAGTTACATCGATCAGAAGACCGGCGAACTCGTGGAGCGCAAGCCGCACATCCACGTGGTGATTCCGAAGCTCAACCTCGTATCGGGGATGCACTTGGAGCCGCTGGGTTACGTGAAGAAGAACCTCGCATTCATCGACGCGATTCAGGAACACATCAACGCGCAATACGGGCTCGCGAGCCCAAAAGACAACCGTCGCGTTGAGCTGACCGACGCGTCAGAGATGCTCAGCCGCTATCGCGGAGATCTGTTCAAGCCAGTCGGCCGTGAGTTGAAGGAGGCGTTGCTCGACGCGGTGCTCGATCGTGGAATCGAGCGCTACGAGGACTTTATGACGCTGTTGGCCGAACACGGCGCCGTGCGGATGCGCAATGCCGGGAGCGACGACGAATATCCGAACGTTAAGCCGCCAGAGGCGGCCAAGGGCGTGAACCTCAAGGACTTCGTGTTCTCGCGCGAATTCATCCAGCTGTCGACCGAGGAGAAGCGTGCCCAGCTATCGGCCGACGCTACGGCGAACTACGAAGACCGGAAGGCTCCGCGCGCGACACCACATGAGATCGAGGTGTTGCTCGATGAGTGGTCCTCGAGCCGTGCGCGCGAAGTGAAGTATCTCAATAGCGGCAACGCACTTCAGTGGGCGCGCTATTACGAATCTTCGGCCGCCGATCGGCAGCTGATGTTGGATGAACTGGAACGGGGCTTCTATGCCCAGCATTTGAGGGAATTTCATGATGACGACACCTCCGGATTCGCACCACTTCGACCAGACGACGTCGAGCGACCTTTTGACGGGCCATTCGACAGCCCATTCGACGACATCACCCTCTCCGGACCACCTGCCGGATTCGAACCTGGCGGGCCAGGCGGCGCCAGCATCGATGCCGACGACGAGTTTGGCGCTTGGGCAGATGAACAGGAGTTTGCGCCCGAACCCTTCGACCTTGTGCGAGCGCTGTCCAGCAGCGCTGTGGTTCGGGTCCCCGAAGGACGTACAGTGCTACTGCCAGATCATGCGGACGATTACCTGGAGCCCGAGCGTCCCGTATCCGCGTATCGCTTGCGACGGCCTCGCGATCGCGATCGAGAAATTGCGCGAGAAAGAGAGTCGACGGGGCGAGTAGCCGACAACGCGATCTCCCAACGTACCCGTGATGTACATGAGCGGCAGCGCGAACGGGCCGCGAGTGGCGAGTTTGGCGAGATCCGCCGGCGACTCAGCGGCGAGCGGCTGCTGGCGGAGCTGTCCCATTCGCATGGGGTCCTGCCGCAGAAATACATGGTTGTGACCGGAAAGGATGGCGGCACGCGCATTCGTGCCGGCCGCCGGCATCTGACGGTGTCCGATTTTTTAACCAAAGAATTGAATCTGCCTTGGCGGGAAGCAGCGCCGCTACTCAAGGCGGTCTACCAGCGCCAGCTCGATGGGCATCCGATTCCCCGTGTTCGTGAGCAGCCGCGAGCAGCGCTGTGGCGTGAGTATGTGATGGAACGCGAGGCTCGCGGCCGTGCGCGGCAGAACGCATGGCAGAACCAGCGGGAAGGGGAGCGCAGTCGCCGGGACACAATTGTCGAGACCTTCGAGGGCAAGCGCACTGCACTGCGCCAGGATCCGACGATGTCCCGCGCGACTCAGCGTCAGGCGTTGTCGGCCGCGCGATTCAGTCGTGCACTCGACGAGACGTCACTTGCGGCGGCTGTTCGTCACGAACGCGATGCGCTGAAAGCGCAACACGGACCGGCGTCCGGCCCGACCTTTACCGAATGGTTACAGGAACGGGCCCAGGGGGGCGACGTCGCGGCGATCGCCGAGTTGCGTCGGACCGGCAAACCGACCGAGCCCGATCGGCGCGCGGTCGGAGTGGTCCGGTCGCCCGGCGCAGTCGAATGGAGAGAGAACGCTATCGTCTTCGGTGGCCAGGATCTCGCACTTTCGGTCAGCGCCGGCGGGAGCATCTGCTATAGCCGCGATGGCCACGATCTGATCGTCGATCGCGGTAACGCTGTCGACGTGCTCGCGATCGACTGGGCCGCGCTCGAGGCGGGGTTGCGGCTCTCGCAGATGAAGTTCGGCCGGACGCTTGAGCTCGAAGGTAGCGCGACGTTTCAGCAGGCTGCTGTCGAGGTGGCCGCTGCCGCCGGGCTGAGCATTCAATTCAGTGACGCGGCCTTGAATCGTGCACTGACCGAGGCGCGTCATGTTCGCATCGATTCACACCTGCAGGCGGCACAGCCGTCGCGCGTCGACACGGCGGTCGGATCGCCGGTCGCGCAGCACATCGAGACGGTCGACGTGGTGCCGTCCTCGCAACCGGAGATGAAACCGTGATCTAGCCGAGAAAAAGAAAGCCCCCGTGGACTAGACGGGGGCTCTCCCGGATGATGCCTACCGAACGTATCCCAGACGCCGACAGTCACCCTCCTCACCAGAGAATTGATTGTAGGAGAGGACAACGTTCTGTCAAGCGTCATCTGCCGCCTTATTTTCTTAATATTCGAGCAGATGAACCAACCTCACAAAGCCGTCTCCAAAACATGCACCGGCGCGGTCTCGACGCGGCGTCGGCAGGTATTGCTGTCGACCGCCACACGCACGTTGCGTAGTGGCCAGGAGCGCGGTTCACGGTAGCGCGCCCATCGTGCCGGTCGCACTTCCATTCAACATGTCGCAATGCCCGCCAACAACCGGGCAGGCTGAGCCGTTGACGCCCGATCCGAGTCGGTCACTTCCGGAGCGGGTGTGGCCGGCCGACATTCCATTTCCTGCGTCAGCTCGCTCACCGCGCATCCTGCGCGAGTTGAAGATGCGCCTCGGCCGATATCTCGACCAGCCGGCGCAGTGGCTTGGACGCCTGAACGCACAGAACGGTAGCCCCCGTCAGCAGCGCAGCGAACGGCGCGTTGCATGTGTGCAGCTCGCACGTGCGATGATCAAATTCTGTGACCTGGCGACGCTGCGGATTGGCGTACCAGGTGCCAACGGTTGGGTCGACTTCACTCTCTCTTACCTCGCGGAGCAGGCCGGCTTGCCATTGCGCCGCGCGGAGCGTGCGCTGCGCGATCTGGCTGGCGCCAAGCTCGTGAAGCTTCGCCGGCAATGCGAGGTCCAGGAATCGGACCAAGGTGTCCGATACAAAGGGATCGCGGCAATTCGATACATCGCGCCGGTACTGTTCGAAGCATTCGGCCTCGGCCGATGGCTCCGTCATGAACGCACGCGAGCGCTGCTGCGAGCGCAGCGCCGAGTTTCGAAGCAGAGGAAGCATGATCGCAAGGCGTCGGAGATCGCAACGGTTCTGACCGACAAAATCGCCGCGATACAAGCGCGTAGCAGGCAGAGTGCCGACAACGGAACCAGCCAGGCCGAGTACGATCGCGCACTCGTGCTCCGTGCAGGACAAATCAAGGCCGAACATCCCGAATGGGGCCGCGACGCTTGCTACGCGGCCGCACGTCAGCAGCTGGCCCCACCAGGCTGACACCTCTCCCATAGTTGTCCACCTTTCGATCGCGCGAGCGAGGGCAACCCACGTCCCGCGCTCGTGTTTCGCGTTAGCGCGACGTCGCGGCGTAGCCGCGGCCACCGCGAATTGGTGACTTTTGTCGTGTCGACAGTCCGTCCGCCGGTCAATGGCTGTGTATAAGTTCGTTTATTTGTCGGGTCTGACGGCATTTAAATGTCGGTTCTTAACCAGGGTACATCTCTAACTACAGCCGATTGAAATCCACCCACGGCTCCGCCGTGGCGTCACGCGTGCTACGCACGCTTGCCAACTATTGGCCAGCGGTCAGCGCAGACTGTCCTCCGGCAGGCCCTAAGTCGAGGGCGGCTATCGCCGCCCTCGACAAGGGCGCGTAAATCGCTCGCGACCGACCAGTCGGCCGCGAGCTCAACGCGCGCGTGTGCGCGCCCGATTGCCCGCCATTGCCCTCGATCGCCACCGGCCCGCATGTCTACAGAGGAGGGGCAGCGCGAATCTCCTTCGCAACTAACTGTCAGCGACCAAACCGTCTCCGCGCAGTGTCGCCAGCGCGACCCACCCACCTGCTTCCTGAAACCGGCCACACGCCGACCACCTGGTCGGGATGCCGCACCGCCGACAAGCGTGCTATCAGCACGTCGGAGGTGCGCCTCTCGAAGCACCGCGACACGAGCCGAATGTCGCATCGACGCAACGCCTGCCAGCGGCAGGCGCCCCGCCGATTTCGGCGCCGGATGTTGAGCGGGCGGAGCCCGCGGGGTTTCCAAAGGGGCCCGCCCCTTTGGGCACGCGATATGAAAACGGGAATGCGTTAGCATTTCCGTTTACATATCCATCGTGCCTCGGCCGACAGGCGGCCGGGCCGCGACCGTACACGACCTAACAAGCTCCTACGCAAATCCAACAGCTCAAGTCGTGGCCTCTCAGATTCCATACGGAATCCGTATCATTTCGGTCAGAACCCGGCACAAGAATCTGCCCTCCGCGTATTGACGCCCGCCCCGGTGCGGCTCTACAGTCAGCCCGTCTCACGTCACAAATGCACTGATGGCACACCTCGCGCTCGCTCTCCACGGGTCTACGTCATGACCGACCTCGCACTTCTCGCTCACGATTCGCTGGCACTGGCACGCGGGGCCGAGCATCGCTCGAAGATGGCCCGCTTTCGCGAAATGTTCGAATACGTCTGTGCCGCGATCGACGCAGGCGTGCGGCATCTCGCCATTCGCGACCTGCTCGCAAAGCACGGCCTCGACCTGTCCGTCGCGACGCTCGACGTGATGATTTCCCGCGTCCGGCGCGAACGTAATCTGCCGCTACCGCGTGACGCGCGGCGAGCCGCTGCACGGCCCGTTGCCCCCCGCACGTCGCTTTCCGAACAGCAGGCCCCGGAGCCGGCATCGGCGGCCGACGACGCACCCGCTACCGCAGCGCAGCGGCCAGCTGGGCCGGTCCAATCCATCAAGGCATTGGTCGCGGCCGTAGTACGGCCGAAGGTCGCGCTTCCCGACGACTGGCTGACGAGCGAGACGCTTACTCACGAACAGCGGCGCTCTCTGACGCCGGAGCAACGCGCGGCGCGACAGCAGGCACGAAAGGAACTGTATTTCCCGAATCCGCTGCGCGACCCATCTCCTAAGCCTGCGTCGGCCGCTGTTGACCCCGACAATCCGGAGCGACCGCCGGCGTGATGCCGGCGGCCTGCTGTGTTACCGGTCGGTCCGTGCCTGCGTACGGCCGGCGTCAAATGCAGCAATGAGCGCATCCTTTAGGCTCCACACGGCGACGTCGTAGAAGTCGAGCCGATCCCGATAACGGCGTTCGAGCGTTTCCACGAACAGGTATCGGCGCGCGATGCCCGCCAGCATCGCGTCGCGTTCAGGGTCGGGCATCACGCGTCCCCCACGGCCTTACCGGCCTCGTAGGCTTCGCGCAGTGCGTACAAGAGGTCGCCGAGCGCTACGTCGATGCGGGACGAGGCTTCGCCATGCACAAGCGCCGCCGGCACAAGGCAGAAGATGTTCTCGGCGATCGCACTCAGCATTGCATTCTCAAGATAGGGTTTCAGGGTCATTGTTCAGGTCTCCGCGAGGGGGGCCGCCAGCGGCACAGACACGCGCCGGCAGCGCCGTACTGTCGATAGTCAGGCGGCGATTGCGTCGAGCGCCGCCAGGCGCGCGACGGCCGATGCGTGATAGGTAGCGTCCAGCTCGATGCCGACATACCGCCGGCGCAGTTGCTTCGCGGCCGCGCACGTCGTGCCGGACCCCGCGAACGGGTCCAGGACGAGATCGCCCGGCTTCGTGAAGGCTTCGATCAGTGTTCGCATGCTGCCGATCGGCTTTTCGGTCGGGTGCAGACGATTACCGGAATACTTCCACGGCAGTACGTCCGGCACCGGCGACGCGGGCAGGGCCGGCGACCCCTTCGCGAGAACATAGGCGGATTCGTGCTGGTACTTTACGAACCGTTCGCGCGACGCGTACGGCTTTGCGAACACGATGTGTCCGACGATCCGGAATCCGACCGAGCGCCATGCGTCGAAAAATTCGTCTGTTTTCGTCCAGCCGTAGAAGCTGATACACAGCGCGTCTCGTTTCAGCACGCGGAACACTTCATCGAAGGCAGGTGCGAGCCATTCACCATGTACGTCGTTGGCGATCGAGCGACCGGAGCGGTCCTTGTAGTTGACGAGATAGGGCGGGTCGGTCAGTGCGAAGTCTGCAACGCCGTCCGGAAGGGTGGGGAGAATGTCAAGGCAATCGCCAAGGTAAAAGAAGTCCATGATGTGCTCCATCGAGGTTAGGACGATGGGCAGCACGGCAGCGCCAGCGGCTGCACAGTGTGTCTACCCGGCGCTGGCGAGCGCCGGAAGGGGGGCGGCGGTCAAGGGACCGTGGAATAAATGATGGGCCTCCCGGTCAGGGAGAGCCGGTCGTTTATGCCGCGAAAGCCCTTGAAGGTCGGTTGACGTGTGCGACACTCGTTGCGCACACGTCAACCGACCGGCCGTCGACACACTTCCGGCGATCGTTGGCGACGGGTAGACACACCCCCGTTAGCACGCTGACGGTCTTCCTTGAGCTGGCGATTGCAAGAACGACAAGGCGACCGTGGAGAGGGTGGTAAGTCGCCTTTGGACGTGAGAAAGCACCGCGCAGCGGTGCTTTCGATCTGGAGTGGCGGGCGCTCCACTGGATTGCCCGATTGCGCGCGCGAATGTCATTGCCGCGTGCGGCAGCTGAGCCGACCGTGGCTCCATGCAAAAGGCCCCGCCGAAGCGGGGCCTTTGGGAGCGTTGCAGGCTCGGCGGTTAGCCTTGCTTGAGCTTGCGCATACCTTCACCCAGCACCCACAGCGCGCGGTTGAGCTTTACGTTTTGGTCGATCCCGGCTACTTCGCGCGTTGTCATCGTGCGACCAGTGGCCGACCGGCCACGCAACCCGCCGCGAATCATGTTTTCCTGAATCCGGTTGAACGTCGTCCACAGGTCGTCGTTTCGATCCTCCGTGCGACGTGCCCGCAACAGTTGATCCGGCGTGATCGGCGCGGGCACGTCGGCGTTCGGTTCGTACTTCAGGGACAGCGCGGTTTCGGCGAGTAGCGCTTGCTCCTCGCGCTGCAGCGTGACAGCCTGCATGCCTTCCTTCTGCTCACGGATCAGGTTGAAGCCGTCCAGAACGTCGAACGCGCCTTGAATCACGTTGTCCACGATGTTGCCCTTGTGGGGCACACGGATATCCGACAGCGTGTCGCCGCACACCATGCCGTTTTTGCAGACGAAGCGGAACATCCCGGCGATCATCTGGTAGCTGCTCGAGCCGTCATGGCTGTTCAACATGATGATCTCGTCGGCTTCCGCACCGTTGATCTGCGTCGCATGGCGCAGACGAATCATGTGCTTCGTGTGCTCGCGCTTGCTGTCGTCGCGCACACGCGTCTGGCAAACAAAGAACGGCTCGAAACCCTCCTTGCGCAGGCCGTCGAGCACCTTGATAGTCGGGATGTACGTGTAGCGATTCGAGCGGCTTTCGTGCGCCTCGGTCGCGAGGATCGACGGGGCGACGCGCGCGATCTGATCATTCGACAGCGGCGTGTCTGCGCGCAGCGACGGGGAGTGGGCGGCGAACGTGCGCGAAAGGCGGGTAATTTGAGTCACGGCTTTTTCTCCGGATAAGGACCGCTGCGATATGCTGCGGCCATATCGATATAATAGGTCTTTAAGACCTATTAAGCAAGTGACATTTTTGTTTCAATGAGGAAGTCGCCCGATGTCTAATCGACAATGGGCGAGGGCGTATGAGTCAAAAGAGACGCCCCGTCAGGGCGCCACTGTTGCTTATCGGATCATGGCGTCAATGCGGAATGTCAGGATCAACCTCCGGGTCGGCTTCGTCTGCGTCCGGTTCATCGTCCTCCCATACCGTGTCCGTCTGCCGGTTCGCCAGCACCTCTGGCAACCAGCCACTTTCTGCAAGCCGCAGTTCGGCGGCCGCCGCCGCTTCGCCCTTCTTCATACCCACGAGCTGCGCCGCCGCGTCGGCCGATACCGCCTGTGTTACCACGTCGATGATGCGCTGCTTCGAAACGTGGTTCAGGTAACTCGCGCGGGTGGGCTTCCAGTACGCGGCCATGTCGAGGCCAAGGGTGTCGGCCAACGTGTTGACATCGTGCGGCCGGTCCCATCGACTCAGGCCGTTGACGGTCGAAGCCACACAGAAAGCGAACAGATTGGCAAGCATGTCCTCGGAGCACGACAGAAGCCACGGCAACAGATCGCGAACCTTGCAAGGCAGCACCGCGCGCCACTTCTGCCGCTCCCCGTCGATGAACAGCCACGCCGGACTGTCGGCCATGTCGTCGGCCGCGCGCAACAGGCGTTCATGGGTCGGCGTGAACTGCGCATCCAGTGCATCCATCGCGCCTGCCTCGTAATGCTCGGCGAACACGCGCGGCACCATCGCGAACATCTGATAGGCGAGGGCGACGGTCGGCCGCTTCATCAGTTCCACCTGGACGGCAGCGGTACGATGCGCCGTCAGACGTTCGCACAGCGTTTCACCATGCAGCGGTTTTGCCTTCTCAGGCGTGATTTGCTCGGTCCCGACGACACCCGACTCCTTTACTGCGGCCTTCTCGCTTGGCTTGACGAGTCCTCGCTCGATCTGCAGGGTGCCGGAATAGTCGATCCAGATGTAAGCGCCCGCGCGTGCTTTCTGCTCGTCCGTCCAAGCGTTGCGTCGCTCGGCAAGTTCGGCTAAAGCCGCTTCCGCCTCTTGCGCGACCTCTTCCAGTGCTTCGCCTTTCGCGTCGTCGTCCTCCGCTGCATCCGAGTCTTGGTGCGCAAAAAACGCTTGGCGAGCGTCATCACGGGCCTTCTCAAGCTTCCGAAACTCGGCCTTTTCCTTGCGGGTAAAGTCCCGCGTCTCCGGGCGCAACCGGCCATATCGTGCGAGTAGCGTCGAATCACGTTGGACAGCCGTTTCCACCCACGACCAGCCTTCCGCGCCGGTGTCCACGGCTACCGCCGTCAGCCTTTCTACTGCCAGTCGGCTGAGCAATTCCAGATCGTTGATGTATCCGCTATTCTTCGCATCGCTGAACAAATCCCGGCGCACGTATCCGCCTGCCGCCTCGTAAGCGTCCAGCCCGACAAAAGCAACAAGCGGGTTGTCGCGCGCGCATGTCTCCTCTTGCGTGATCACACTTCGGATTGCGTTGGGCCGCTTCTGCCAATCCTGTTTAGCGTCGAACCAAATCCGCTCTTGCTGTTCGTGACTGTCACTCAATGCGAGCGCGCACACCTGCTCGTACGACATCCCGTCATCGCGAAACACGTCGATCAGCTTTGGCGAGACACTCGCCAGCTTTAACGCTCGGCGCACGTCCCGCTCTGCCACGTTGAGACGGCCGGCGATGTCGGCGATGGAGCGCCCCTCTGCGGCCATTCGGCCGAACGCCACGCATTGGTCGGCAATATGCATGCCTTCACGCTCCGCGTTTTCGATCAGGGAGATCGCCAATGCTTCCCCTTCCGACACGATGCGAATCGGAATCAGGTCGCTGTCGCGTGCGCGTCCCTCACTTTTGAGCAGGTCCATCGCGGCGAGCCTGCGCTGTCCCGCGCACACGCCATGCTGGCCGGGTTCGCCATCGATCACGTGAGCGACAAGGTTTTGCAGCAGGCCCGAAACGGCGATGTCCTCCGCCATCTCGCGGATACGAGTGGGCGGCTTCTTACGTGCGTTGTGCGGCGACACGCGCAAGGTGCCGAGGGGTACGTACTGGAGCGGGGCAAGGCCGTCGATGGCAGGGGTCGCATTCGTTGCAATTTCAGACACGGGTTTTCTCCGGTTACGGACCTCAGCACCACGCCGAGGCCACAACCATATAATAAGGTCTTAAAGACCTAACAGCAACGAATTATTCAAATAAATTCATTGCCTATTAGGTCTTTATGTCCTAATATATCGATATGGCCGCAGCACATCGCAGCGGTCCTTAACCGGAGTAAAACCGTGGAAGAAAACGTCATTGAAATTCGTTCGGAGCTGGTCGTCGAGGAACAGCGTATGCACTTTTTGCCGCATTACTTCGGCGCGCGATACCTGCATGGCGAAGCGTTTGTGTACGATTGGGCGCGCCGTCTCTGCTCGACGTACAACGGCGGCATGTGGCATTTTTTCCGCCTCTCGAACGGCGCGTTCTATCTCGCCCCGGAGATCGCAGCGCCGGTGTCGGTACGCTGGAACCTGAACAGCTACGAGGGATCGATGGGTGCCGAGGCGTTCGGCATCGTCGTTACGTTGTACGCGCTGTGCCACATGGCCGAGACCTTCGGCGACGAGCGGTTCATCGATCACTACCATGCACTGCGAGCGTTCGCGGTTCAACATCCGGAACAGCGGGAGATCTTCCGGGCAATTGACTAATTGATACGGGGCGCTCGGTCATGCGACCGGGCGTCCATGCGGCGCGACGAAGAAGCGGACGATCCCCCCTTCTTGTAAGCTCGGGGGCGACGTCGCGAAGACGTTGCGCGCGCGCCTGCGCGCCCGAATCGAGGGCCACGGGGACCCACGCCATGCGTGGGGAGAGGCCCGGCCCGGAGCGAAGCGCAGGGACGATTCGGTGGGGCCTGCGCAGACCACTACGGGGTCGTCAAGCTTGGTCCGCGATCGCGAAGTGATCGCGGGGCAAGCGTGTTTCCTCCGCGGCACAAGCCGCGGGGGCTGGATCGGAAGGTCTCGTTGTGCAGGGCGCCGGTATGGACCCGACTGGGGTCGTCAAGTACGATCCGTGATCGCGACGCGATCTCGGATCGTACGTGTTCCCCCCGCGGCGTAAGCCGTGGGGGCTAAATTGAACAGTCCCAGCCCCGCCGCTGGGAGTTCAAAAAAGGAGAGGGGTGTGAACAAGGAATACATCGCGAAGGGGATCGAGGTTACGGGCGCCGCGCTTGGGTTGGTCGTCGCGTATCAAGCCGTTCGCTTCTGCCAAGGCGCGATTGGCGTGCCGATCGTCGACCAGGCCATCCAGTACATCGGCCGGCCCTTCGCTACCGCCTTCGAGCATCAACTGGGCGTCCGTCTGGTGTATTCGGACACCGGCTCGCAAGATCTCAGCGTAGCGGTACCGGCATGGATCCAAAGAGGGGCCTACTACGTGGTCGGAATTGCGACGTGGCTCCAGCTTTGCCTCCTTGTACAGTCGTCCGCTCGAGCCGCTGCACGCATCTATCAAGTCGGTTTCGATCAATATTGCGACGAAGTGCGAGCGGCGAGGGCGGCAGCGGAGCGCCAGGAGCGAATCCTGGCGGAGCGTGAGCGTCGACGCGAACTCCGGCGCAAGCAACAGGAGGCGCTGCAGCCCCGATCTGGCTTCAGCCTCGGCACCCTGGTTGCCGGCATCATCATCGGCTCGTTCTTTTTTTGACTCGAACACTACACCCGTCCACGGAGGGCAAAGTGAACTACGCGAAATCGTTCTTCAGTTGGAGACTGACCAACACTGAGTTGGCAGCGTTCGCGCTGGGCCTCGTGGTTGGCGCAGCGGGCGCAATCACCGGCTCTCTCTCATACTGGCACTCGCGCGACGTCGAATCGAGTAATCTCGCGCGAGCCGAGCTCGCGTCGGCAAGGATCCAGCAGGCTCAGTTCCTCGAGATGGTATGCCTCGAGGCTGCGTCGGTGCGGCCGGTCGGAGCGCCGGCGCCAGATCTTCCTACCGAGTGTTCTCCGGTCCTCGCAAAATTGCGTGCCGCGATAGACACCCAATCACCGAATCAACGAGGTAAATGATGAGTAGCTCTGTCCAAATGGAAATCCGACCGGAATGCCTGCAGCCGGCCATCCACTGGGCGTCACCAACCGGCTCTGAAGTTCAGGAGGTCGTTCGTCGGACCGGTATGAGCGCACGAGCTGCCACCCGATACCTCGGTCTTGCGGATCCGACCGGCCGCCAGATTCGGCGGTGGATTGCCAACCAGGCGGCCATTCCGTATTCGGCGTGGGCACTCCTTTGCGACGCTGCCGGATTAGGCCCGATCTGGCGTATTGATCCCGAGTCGCTGTGACATCACACCGTAGCCCGTGACACAGTCGTGCGCTATCCTGCCCACGTCTCCATCACGAGGTCGACAAACCCATGCTCATCCGCGAACAGGGTCGCCAGGTGAAGCTGTTGCGTGTTCAACGCTCCACGGAAACGGGGCGCAACCGTCAGCTGCTTATTGGGGCATTTCGCGCAGGAGATGAGGTTCCGAGAGCATTGCTTGAGCTGCTATCGGTCGAAGAGCACACATCGCTCAATCGGTGGCTTGCGGTCTATCACGCGAGTTCAGAGCTGGCTCGTGCCCGGCCCACGCTTGCAAGTGCATCGGCGCAGCTCGAGGGGATCGTCACCGCAATCGATACAGCGGCTGATACGCTGACGCCGGCGGCGGCCGACCAATTGTGGGCGCAATTGCAAGGCGTCGCGGCAGCGTTGCGACGCGGCGGCCATCCTCGGCTGCGGCGGGCGCCGACAGTTCACGCGCCGCAGCCCGGCCAGCGAGATCTCGTCGACGAGCTCGCCGTTGTCGACAGCGAATTCCGAACGCCGTAGCCGGACTCGTCGCGATCGCGATTCGGGTCGGTCGGACAGCGCACTGGATCGGTCCTTGCGACACGCAAACCCTGCAGCGGAGAGCTGCCTCGAGCTGCTGGAGGCCGAGCCGCGGGGAACCGTTCTACGTTCCGTCGCGCTTTGCAGAGCGGGCGGCGATGGCAGCCACCAGCGCGGCAAATGCGGCCATACCCACCGCTAACCCAATCTCCTTCAGCAACGTTGTCACTGCCCCTTTGGCCCCATGTTGCCTGGCACTCTCCGAAACGTGCTCTTCCCTGGTTCCCCGGACGAATCCGTACCTCGCATGTTCCGGTAACGCGAGGACCATTCGGTCGACCAGTTCGGTCAGTTGCCAGCGGCGTGTCGCGGAGGCGGCGCAGATCTCGGCGGTCGGAAGGTTGAAGAGGGCGCCAACGTCCGATCGCTTCTGCTCGATGTTCGCGAGCTGCTCGGCGCCTGGCCGGCGCTCGTCCCGGATCCAGGCGTCTGTCGGCTCCAGCTTGTCGCATTGATTGACCACCACCAGGAATTTCGTCGCGCTGCGCCCGATTTCCGGCTCCACGATCGTCTGATAGTAGGCTTTGTCGGCCGCCAGGGCGCGGTCGTCGGCTTTGACAACCCACAACACCAGGTCTAATTCCGGGAGGAGGTTGCGGTAGAGTGCTGCGTACTCCACGTCGCGTTCGGCGCTTTCGCCCAAGCCGGGCAGGTCGACCAGGAGCACGCCGGCAAGATCGCCCTGCATGTCGAGGAGGGCCTGCTGCGGTGCACGTGTGCATGCGGACACGTCGTTGACTTCAGCGACGTCGTGTCCGAACAGTGCGTTGAAGAGCGCGGACTTTCCCACCCCGGTCTTGCCGAGCACCCCGACCCTCGGCACGTAGCCCAAGGTTTCTCTGATCTTCTCGATGGTGTCCTTCGTGACCTCGACGCCATGCCTGCGCAGCACGTCGCCGAACGCCTTCACCAGGTGAGGGTCGATGGCCATAATATTGCACGCTCCTTCGAGTGGATGTTGGTGGTAGGGCACCGGCTCTCCGCGGCTACCCCTTGTGTCGTGTGTCAAGCGTCGAACGCTTCGATCATGCGACGCTGGGCCTCGACGATCGCCAAGGTGTTGCCAGGATGCCAGTCGGCGATCGAAAAAGGCATGTTGAAATATGGATAGCAGCTGAAGGCGAACCGGGCGAGCGGCGGCAGCGGACGCGGCGCCCACGGGTTCTCGAGAAGCACTACGTCCTCATGGAACACGAACAGAATGGCCGACAGGCGACTCTTCTTCTTGCCCTCGAGGCGGAAGCGCCCGTCGTGTCCCATACGCTTCGGGCCTGACTGATCCTCGAACACGGGCGCATCCCTCCAGCCGTAGACCCCGTACCACATCCCACCACTGCACAACTCCCGACCAGCGGATCCACGAATGAGCGGCGACGTCTGGTGCGGCTTGACCAGTTGCGAGGCTATGGCGCCGCCAAAGTTGGTGAAATCGGCAACGAGCACGCACGGCCGGTCGGGGTCCACCTGGCCCTCGTCCGGCTTCATCCCGCAGACCCTGCTAATCAGGTTGGCCTGGACGCTGTCCCCTTCCTTCTTCGGATCCGGCCGCCCGCCCGGGGTCAACACGGTCACTGTCGTACGCACCGTCCTATCACCCTCCGTTATCTCCGAGCGTTCGATCCCGTAAGGGTGCTGACCGTTCGGCGTGTTCGCGGCCGCCACGAGGTTGTCCTGCTCCTTGTCCTGGTGCTTCTGAAACACCTCGACCGTCACCGGCCCGTCGCCGGCGTCCACCGAGAAATCCGGCGTGGCGTCGCTGCGTCTGATGATCGGCGTCACCTTGAATCCCGCTTCAAGCAGACCGCCGTATGCGCGGATCTCCGCCAGGGCCGACGAGGCTCCGCTCTCGTCTTGGAGATTGAGAAGGCGATCGACGAGATCTTCCAACCACGCTTCGCCACCAGTCTCCTGGGCAATGCGCGGCACCGATTCGTGGACCAAGATATCGACCACGCGCAGCTTCTCCCGCGCACACAGCGGGAACCACGACGGGTGGCGTACACCGGAGGGTAGTAGCGGTGCATTGTCGAGCTCCTCGAGCTGCTCTGGGGTGAACAGGTCGAACAAGCGGGTGACGGTACGTGTGGAGGTACTCATGCGATGCTCCCTTCCTCGGGCAGGTGGATACGCGATCGGTCGATTGTACGGCGACCACGTGACGATCGCCCTGCAATTGACACGCGAGCGGCCGCCTACAGGCGCTCGCCGCGCAGAAATGCCCCCAGTTGCTGGCGCTGATAGCCGATACTGCCGCCTGTCTCCAGCACAAGCGCACCCGCCGGTATGTGCCCGAGTTCGACCTGGCGTGCTAGACCGGCGTTCATCACGCGCCTGTAGTTCCGGCCGCCAGCGAGCAGGATCGAGCGTGCCGACGCCGGCCACGCCGTCGGCATGAAGCGGTCGAGCTCGCCGAGCATGAGGTCGGCACGGGCGGGCGTCATCAGTTGATCGTAGGGCTCAATGATCGTGTCCGGCGCAATGAAGCCGTGCAGAGCGGACAGGATCATCACCGCCGGCGCCGACGTTGCCCGGACGTTCACGCGGAACGTGCTGTACATCACACCTCGGTACAGATCGATTGCTCGTGCCGCATGCTCCAGCTTGGTCGCGGAGCACGCCATGATCACGAGGGTCGGCGAAAGCTGATTCAAGGGAGGCATGCGGATCTCCTTCAAGCAGCGAGCTCGAATTGAGCGAGTCGACTCGGGACGCTGAGTGGCTCGATTTTCCATGGCTGCCTCGTTTGCGTTGGAGACTCCATTATTGTCGATAATCGAGAAAACGAGCAATAGATATCTATTGCTTAATCTCGTATGCATAACGTAGTATTCAGTCATGGCGTTACCGTCATCGCGCCTCTCCAATAGCCGGCGCGAAACTCAATCGAGGACCTTGGACCATGGCTCGCAACAACTTCTACGTCATCACCCTGAAGGCGATGTTTCTCTCCGACGTCGGCGACGCAGCATTCGGAACAGTGGTCTCATCGCATGCGGAGTCGCACAAAGCGTCCGAGCGCGCGCGCAAGCTCAACCGCGACAGGGAGTGCTCCACCCGAACGCCTGGCTTTGGCTTCATTGATCACGACACGCCGCTGGTCAAAGGGCAGGCATATCCGGAGTTGGCGCAACGCTATCTGCAGATGAAGTTCGATGCTGACGCGATCTATGCGATGAAAGGGGTGCTCGACCCCTACTGGCAGAGCAGCAAGCCCGTGACGGAGGAAGACACCGCGTGGATGCTCGAGCATCTGCAGCTGTCGCTGGGCGAGCTGCGCGAGCGATACGAGGACAAGGCGCGGGCCGAGCTGGATGCCGCACAGATCGATCGCCTAGCGAATGCCGAGCGACGCGCGCGCGTCGAGGCGGTGACCAACGAGCTCGCAACGGAGCGCAGTGAATTCACCTACACGTTTCCCGCCGTCGCCGGCACGCAAGCGGGCCGAAGTTACTATGCCGCTCAGGTGCCGTATAGCGCCCTGGTCAAGCTCTTCGCATTCGACGAGGAGGACACCGTGCCCGCGCGTCTGCGTGCGCAGCGCCAACTCAACGAGCGCCGCGCCGCGGACATTGGCGAGTATCTGGTCGACAACCCCGATAGCTACGTGCTGCCGGCGATCACCGCGAGCGTGTCGGCCGAAATGTCTTTCGAGCCGCTACCCGTGGCGGGTGCTGGTGGACGCATCGGTCTGTTACATGTGCCGATGGGTGCCACGCTGTTGATCAACGACGGTCAGCATCGCCGCAAAGGCATCGAACTCGCGATCGCTCGCCGGCCGGCACTGCGTGAGGAGTCGATCGTCGTGACGATGTTTTTCGATCAGGGCCTCGAGCGCTCGCAACAGATGTTTGCCGACATCAACGGCCGCCAGGTCAAGCCGTCATCCGCCATCAACGCGTTGTACGACCGGCGCGATCCGTTCAATGCCTGGGCGCTGTCGGTCATCGACATGCTGCCGGGGATCGACCGGCGGATCGATGTCGAGAACTCGGCGGTAGCGGCCAAGTCCTCGAAACTCTGGAGCCTGGTCGCGTTCAAGAAGTTCCTCTCGCTGCTCACCGGGGTCACCCAGAAAAACGTCGTCGAGCTGGAACCCAAGCAGTTGGCCCAGATCGACGCGTTTCTGAAGACGTTCTTCGAAGCGTGCGCACGGCACGTTCCGCATTGGGCCGCGATGATCAACGGCGATCTCCCTGCCTTCGAGGTGCGCGAAGAATTTGTGATCGGCCACGCCGTGTGGCTCGAAGCGCTGGGCATATTCGCGCGACGCGCGCTCTTTACCGGCTACATGTTGGATCACGGTCGCCCAGAGGAGGGCGTGATTCATCCAGAGCTCGCGCGGTGGGATCAGATGGCCGCCCTCGCGAAGGTTGATCCGCGGCGCGCCTCGCTGATGTGGGATAACCGCTGCGTCGTTCTCGGTAAAATGCAGAAGACGTCGGACGGCGTGAAGGCGACGGCCTCAAGGCTGCTGCTGTTGGCGCATGTTTCACTGCCGCCCGAGATGGCGGAGCTCGAGATGCGCCTGGATGGCGAGTTCCAATCAAAGCTCACATCGAAGACCGCTGTGGCCGCATGACGTGGTGCGGAGCGGCAGCCACACCGGCGCCGCTCTGCCCGAACGAAGACAACGAAAGGTAATGCACCCACCCGATGAAAGTCCCGGACTACCCCCTCACTGCAGAGACTCTGGCCGCCATGCTCGCGCTTTCACGGATCGAGAACGAGAGCATGCTCAGCGCGCTACGTGATCATCTGGTGCAGGGTGTGCCCTTGTCCGAGGCAGCGGAACGCTATGGATACAAGCGACAGCAGCTTGCGGTCCATGTGAAGGCAATCCAGGAGAAATTTAAGCCGGCGTTCGACTTATACGCGGCGCTGGTCCAGCGTGGACTCGCGAAGTCCCATCGGCCACCCAAGCCCGCGAAGTAGCGCAAGTTCGCCCGAATCAAGCTACCGGCCGCCGCCGGCACGCGTGCAATCCGATTCTCGCTAGGGATTCCTGGGATGAGCGCGCCTGGTCGCGCCAAGCGTCGGAAACGACACTTGCCGGAGCTGAGTATCAAGCCGGTAGGGGCCGGACATTCAGCGATACTGCGATCTCCTGCAGGCAGTCGCGTGGCCCACCACTGACGATCGTCGCCGAGCAGGCGAGCATCAAGTTGACCGGTAGGCCAAAATCCTCAATAAGGTAGCCGCGCATGCATTCTGGCCGACGACCTGCGCTGGGATGGCGGGGCACCCGGTCGATCAACGGCGCGACGTCGCTCGTGTAGGCGAAGACCGGTTTGCCATGTGCTACTGCAAAACCGACCTCGAACGCGGTGCCCGAGTCCGGCTCGCCGGCGCCACGGAAGTCGGCCAGATTTGCCATCACGACGTCGCAGCATTGGATCGACGCGATGTTGCTTTCGTAGATCTGACGCGCCTGGTGCGCAGGCGCTAAGCCCGGGCCGATCTCTGCATCGAGTGGAAAGACCCCTCGGAAACCGAGCTCGTCGCATAGCACTTTTAAAGTAGCGCCGTAGGCGGCCGCATCCGGACGAAACACATCGAAGCCCGCGAGATAAACAATCGGGCGTGTCATACGGCATGGCCAGTCAGCGCGCGGACAATCGCGCGAATCCCGAGCTCGACGGAGCCAAGGACGCCGGCAGCAACCACCGTGCCGACCATGAGAATCAGCCACCAGCGGATGGCCCAGTCGCGGAGCCGGATTAGCGGTTCAATGTATGGCGAGAACATGATGCTCCTCACGTAAATTTGGAGTCTAGTTAAACCATAGTCACTAAACACAACCGGCCCGTACCAAGCTCCGGTTAGTGTGCTCGCCGATTTACTCGGCGTCGGCAATCAGGAAGCGGGCACGATTCTTCCCTGCAATCCATCGCGGCGCCTTACCGCGGCCACTCCAGGTGGCACCCGTCTTCGGATCACGATACTTCGGCGCGATCGGCGCGCGCTCGCTCGCCGCACCAGCGCGACGTCGGCCGAAAAGCTGATCGGGAGTGATGCCGAATTCAGCGATCTGCTCACGCATCGTCGTGATGATGCCATCCAGCTCTGCAAGTCGCGCTTCTTCGGCCTGCTGTGCGAGGGCTTCTGCTTGCGCTTTCAGTTCGAGATAGGTAGCCATGAATGTGAAAGACTTTCCTCTATAAGGTTGCTGGATCAATAAATATACACAGATTCAATAAACGTCGTTCGGCGTAAACCCCTCGGCTGCCGACCGTGTCTCTCCGCAGTATTTGCACTTCCACTCTCGGGTACCGTCGCTGCGCGTGTCATCTTGGATCTCCAGCGTGTGCTTACCGCGCTCTTTGCAAAACGCTCGCTTTTCCTCGATGGTTGTGCGACCGATGCCCGTTACCACCTTGATATCCGAAATCAGACTCATTAGGAATCCTCGTGATTTTACATAATGGAATACATCGCCGTCAGAGGTGCATTTCTGAGTGTTGCACTTTTCGATGACACGTCGACCGTGATTCAAGAGCAAAAATCACCGATCACCGAGATAGTTCGAGACGTCAAATTCGTACTTGCACACGCTACCATCCGATTCGAAGCACCCTATCCATTTCAACGAGCCTGATTCAAAGTAGAGCATGTACTCGCGACGTTCAACGTTGCCAATCGTCATAGCGTCGTCGTAGTGAAGATCGCCGTCTTCGTCGCAGAGCAGTCGCCCGGCCGCAGTCACCTTGCAAAACCGCATTCTGAACTCCGACGGCAGGATGTCCTTGGTGTCGTAGGAATCGACCGCCTCGAAGCCGTCCGGCATTCTGTACGGAAATTTCACAAAACTTAGGAGGGACATGGCTTTCCTTTTCGTCAATCCCGTCGTCGCGTGACTATGACTTCTATGACACCGCTACCGAGAGCAATTCCTCCGCTTATGCACATCGCCGTAAGCCACCCAGTCACATTGAGAGGGAATGACCAAAGAACGCCAACGCAGAAAAATGACACGCAAAGAGCAAGTATCGTGGTGCCCGTCAATACAGAATTCGCGCGTATTTGATACGGGTTTTTCGGATTCGCCAACACAACGAAACCTTGGTGTTCGCCGTACTGAGCCAAGACACGACGGGCCTCCGCTATAGCCGGGGTCGTTGCCATAGGCTCTGCGTTGTCGATAAGGCAACTGAGCGCCGAACCCATCGCGTTCCGAGCTGCCACAAGCTGTTGATAATCACGATCGCTAAGTTCGACGGTCATGCCTCGTCCTTCGAGTGACGTTGCGCTTCATCGCCAAAAAATGTCCTGCGGAACCCGAAAATGTTGAAAGTGTAGAGAGCCCCGAACCACAAAAGTGATGTCAGGAGCACATACAGCACTTGGTCAAGCGCCCCCAGGCTGAGGTACCAAGTCCACCATTGATTAACGACGATCTTCACGTGCGAGATCCTCCCAACGCCCGTTTCTACACCAAACGACACTTCGGGCTTCACGCGAGCGCGTTATATAGCCCTCCGTTTGACACGGCTTTTCTCGATCGACTAGGCCATAACGGGCTGCATTTTCGTCCGCGACTGCTCGGGCCACAATGAACGGGGCGTCGTTTGGTAGTGCTTGTGCGAACAGTGCACGCGGCTCTAGTAAGAAGACCGCGAATGGGACAACCAGGGTTCCTTTCATTGCGTGCCTCACACCATGTGCTCCTGGGCACCTCCGCCCGATCTGTCCACCTGCTCCGACGTCGCAGCATTGGCCTTTCTCGCACGCGCCGCGTCAACTATCAAGTCAAGCTTCGTTGCATGAAATGTGGCTCACATTTTCTGTAGCTCAACGGGGGAAAACATCAGGATCGCGAAATAGCCCGTCCTGGTCGTGAAAGGCCCATCGGTCCATCCCTTCGGTACCTGGATCAGGGCGAAAGAGTTGGTTTGGATACCATCGACCGGCACGTCCACCTTGTGCTTGGTCAGCGTCTCGAGATCCTTCTGCGTAAACGGCTTAACCACACCCTTCACCGGCACCCACTTCCCGGCGCGGAATTCGGAGAGCGAATACGTGTCACCTGCCGATTCGACCTTGACGAGCGGATTCACCTTGCCATGCTCTTCAACTCCGTACGTTCCCGCTACGCCCTCGGTACCGTTATGGCACGCAGCCAAAAACAGACTCAGGATTCCCGCACACACGATCTTTATCATTTTCTGCTCGTCTGTCTACATTTTGCACGGCGGCCGGCCGGCACGGAACGTCGACACATACCACGTTAGATACGCACGGGAGTGTTGACGCTGATCCCGATTCCTCATTGAGTATATCTACATACTATATACTCAATGAGTGCTGTCAAGGACAGTGTTTGTCGCGGCCCAGGATCTCGCGGATGAACTTCCACGCCATGTCCGGCATGGAGCGATACTCTGCAGAACTGGATGGGAGTAGCCAGTTGTCGAGTGCGCGCTTCTTCGCACCAATGCGTTCCGCGAACTCTTCACGCGTCATGCCTAGAACACTCATGGCGTGTCGCAGGAAATCCTGTTGTGTGTGCGGAAGCTTCTTCACGCGCCCTCCCCTTATATACTCATCGAGTATCTTAGGCGACCGAGGACACTACGTCGATCATATTCGCTGGTTATCGGCAAGATGCAGCGTATTCTTAAATCGAAGCGACATGGATCGCCAGACCATTCAGCTTCGATGCGATCTGTAGTCTGCAGCGGCACGGGTCCTGGACGTCGCGCGCAAGCTCGTGGACCGGACCGAGCTACTCGGCGCCCTGCCGACGAGCGAGCGCGCTACTACTTGCGCTGCACGAATGTGCTGCCGTTGTAACGATATTCGCGCGTCGCATTACCGGCGTCGTCGATATTGGTCCAGGTGATCTTGAATCCGAATGGGTTCTCGACCCACTCAATCGCGAGCCACGGCGACCGATAGCCTCCATTGTCATCGAGAGACACGCTGTGCAAACAGCTTTGTACCGGCATCGAATAGACCGGGACCGCGGCGTTGCCGTTGACCTGCAGCGCATACAGCGTGCTCTCGTCGCCGGCTCCGCAAAAGCCCATCGGCTTGTTGCTCGACGATTGGCTCACGACCACCAGCACCAACTCCTTTCCGTCGACGACCTTTGATGTCGCCGATGGAAATCCGATGCCCGACGATGAAGCGACGGTCCGACGAAATGCCGTGGGCAACTTCACCGTGATTGTGCGGTGATGGGCGGCGTCTACTTCGATCAGCCGCTTTCCATCTTCAGTCGGTTGGAACCGAAGTCCATTCGAAAGCTGAACCGAGGCGGGCGCCTGTTCGTCCGCGAACGCGTTCACCGCACCGGCCACAGCAACAGCAACGACGCAACACTTAATTACCGAAGATATGATCGACATAGCAGATTCCGGAATACTTCCATGGATGATCTTTGGTTTGACCACCCTTCATTTTCGGGTACTCATCCTTGTCGCGCGCGCGAAGCTCTGCTTCACTCTTGCCTGCGTTCGAAGGGTTAGTCATGTCCCATCCTATGTTACCCGCTTGCGTGTCGCACAACACGTCGTTACGCTCGATCGTCCCCGCCGCCTTATCGACCTTGTAGTAGCTGCCACCGTTCCATCTCGAAAACGTCTCACGTCGAAGCTGCTCCTCGGTGTAGGGAAGGCCCTCAAAGTGCTTAATGGCATCGTTTTGCTTCTGCTGCCACAACGCAACACCAGCCTTGATGTTCTCCTTCCAGCTCCAGACCTGTTCATACGTTGGTGCGGGATGCGTCATTTGCGTCATGCCGAACCCCTTGTCGCCCGCGACCACGGGCTCCTCGTCAGAATTCCTGAAGTTTTTGAAGTGGCTCTCCTGATCGAGAACGAGATCAAAGCCGACCGTCTTTGGAATCGGTTTGAGAAAGGCGAGCACGTCGTCTTTCGATGGATTTTTCCCGAGAATGATCACGGTACGTCGGAAGTCCGTTGTGCCCGCCTTGACCTCGACGGACAGCTTCCCGCCGAGGATCTTGTCGTTCAGTTTCGCGTCCCACACCTTGTCATTACTGGTAAAAGACCCGGTCTCCGAAAACGACCGGACTTTCTTACCGCGGTTTCGCTTCTCGTTCAGCGGGCTCACCTGCGCATCCCATACGATCGTCCACTTCCATTGGTAGGGGGGAGGATCGTCCGACTTAAACTCGAACGTAATCGACGGAAACTTCGCGGTTTCGTCGATGTAGAACTTGTCTCCTGTCGCGGGGCGCACCCATTCACCGGCGTCGTTCTGAATGACAGCCTTCACCAGCGAATTTTGATCAGTGCCGGTCGTCGACGCGTGCCTCACGTGCCGCTTCACCGTCTTACGCTTCTTCTTCGTCGCCGTCATCATCGACCTCCTTGTAGACCGTCAGCGAAAGAGACTCTGGTTGATCGGTATAAATATGCTGAGTAAAGCCGTTTGCATCGCTGAAGCCGCTCCACTTCTTGCCGGATTCGCTTTCGATCTCGTACTTTGTGTGTGGCAGAACGGTCGTGCCATCGTCGTCGACCAGGTGGAACTGTTCGTGATATCGGGGGGTGTCCCCCGCATGGGGTAGCCCAGGAAGGACATAGCCTTGCGCGGTCGGTCCGTCCAGACTGTGCGACGCGCCCTTGATATCGATCTTGCCAGGCGCGTGGATCTGGATGTCACCGTTTGCGATGCGGATGTAGGCGCCGCCGGAAGTTAGGTAGATCTCTTGATCAGCAGCAACCTCGATTTTCGCGGTCGTCGAAAGGACTTTGACCGATTTCTGGGCGGTCAGCTCGATGTTGTCCGAGTGCGCTTGCACCTCGATCTTGCCGCGGCCGGCGAACAATTTCATGCCGGCACTCTGAACGAAAATGCTCAGCTTGTTGGCGACGCTCGCGATCAGCGACTTCCCGACCGCCACGTGCGTGCTCTGACCGCTGACGATGTTGACGTGTTGCGCAGCCGACAGGTGGGCGGAGTCGTTCGTCGAGATCGCGATGCCCGACGGACTTCCCAAAAGCATGATCGGTTCTTTGAAGGTATTCGCAGAACCCGTACCACCGCCTGCTGTGCGTCCCCCAGACGCGGAACCGGGGGCCGACTCTTGCGACGCGTCGGTCAGCTGCTTCAATGCGTCGTATCCGGCCTGCAAGCCCTCGGCGTCGTGTGCGGTGCTTGCGTCGGAAAGTGATTCGAGCAAGCTCTCGGCCCGCACCAGTTGCTGTTGTGTCTCGCGTGCGTCGAGTGGCTGGCTGTCGACCGGCTTCGGATACGTGGTAACGTATAGCCCACGATTCGCGCGAACTGCACCGTAGCTGTCGGTTCGGAGATCGAAGCCGGTCCCTAGGTAATCACCGCGCGCATTGCCGGTCTGCTGGATCAGGTAGCCGAGATGCAGCGCGGAATTTCCTTGGCTGCTGAACAACTGCACACGGTTTTGCCCGGTCGAGTCGTCCATCACCATCTGGTTGTACCCTGCCCCGGCGAACTCCTTCGACCGATAGCCCGATAGCAGACCATTCGTATGCCACTGGGGCTTCGTCGCGCCGTTATAGACGCGTGCAATTGCGATTGGGCGGTCACAGTCCCCACCGACGTAATCGATCAAGACCTCTTCGCCGACTCGCGGTGGATGGACGGCACCGTACCCGCTGCCGGTATCGGACTGCGCAACGCGGACCCAGCACGATGCGCTCTCGTTCCCGTCGTTAACACGATCCCAAATGAATCGCACCTTGATGCGGTTCAACTCGTCGGTGTAGACCTCTTCGTTCTGCGGGCCGACCACGACCGCGGTCTCGAGATGTGTGGTCGGCTTGGCATGATCAAACGGGCTTCGGAACGGAACCGTCGTCCGCTGTGCTTCGATCTCCACCTGATACGCACCCGTGGATCCGTCCGCAGCCGGCGAGGTATGCGCACCGCTGCCCAGGTCGTCAACCCCAGACTCGGCGATCAGCCGGTCGAGGCTATGTGGCATCCGGGTCGACGTTTGCGAGATCGGCAAGTTGTTCCGCACGATCCAGCGCACCGCGATCGCAGCGAATTCGCGCTGCTCGGTCGAGTCGCTGTCGTGATCGGGGTGGCCGTTCAAGGTGAAACGTTTGCCTGCGTCTGCTGCTCGCCAACCGCCGACACCGAAAAAACGCTTTGACCGTGATTCCCATTCTTCGAGGCGGGTTTTGGACAGCGCGTCGCCTCGCTCCTGCGCCATGAACGTATAGGCACCGGTGTACTGATAGACCTCGGCTTGCTCCGGAAGATCGCCCTGATTCGGCATCGTCGGCAACGACGTTCCCTTCGCGTTGAACGCGCTCGCCGGATTCTTGTAGTCGAAGGTGCGCGTGGTCAGCGACGTGCTTTGCAGCGTGCGCGTGCCGCTCCACTGCGTGAGCGCGTCCGAAACGATGGTCGTGCCTGCACGGGAAAACGTGAGCGGCAGTGCTTCATCGAGAGCCGTCAGGCGATCGGTGATGACAAGGCGGTGCGCTTTGCCGTCGCTGTCCTGCTTCCAGTAGCCGTACAGCCCTTCCGATTCCAGGAGCCGGTGGACGAAATTCCAATCTGTCTCGTTCTGGCGGCAGAACGAGAGCGATGGCAAGGTGCGCGACAGATGAAACTCGAAGAAGCCGCGTGCTTGGGGATGCGCGTTGAAAATGTCTGTGACGATCGAGTCGACCGACCTGTCCTGCCAGATCTTCTGGTCGCGGCGAAATCGAAGAAAGTGCATCCACGAGGCGATAGTCAACTGGTGAAACGTCAGTCCGCCGTCGGCACCCAGACGTCTCGCCGTATGCACGTAGCCGTTGTGTGGCGCGTAGGCGCCACTGCTCTGCTGGATCCAGACTGTCGCAGGCTGCGCGATGAGTTTTTTCAGCTCGACGCTCGACGTCGTCGAGACGACGTCGACGACAAACTCGAAATCGCGGCCGAGTCGTGATTCCCCGACCATCTGGTGGGGAAGCAAAACGTCGCTTCCCAACGACGTATCCAACTTGAGAAGACGGTCTTGCTGAATCAGTCCGCCTCGAATAAGCTGCATAAGATTACGCGAATCCATCTGCACACCTTTCTTTTTTATTACGCACACTTGCAAGGTGTAATGACACTTTGCCCTCGCGTCCGATTGTACAGAATGGAAAATCTCGCGAATCTCAAAGATGGTTAATGTTGGTAAAGGCGGTTATATCGCATTCCTTGATATCTGTCGGCTCGATAGAAAATAAAATCCGCTCGATTGAATGGCTGATATCGGCCCCGGCAATACCCCACTCACATCGGAGAATTTTTCTCACGAACTCGCCCGCACCGTTCGCACTGGTACGCATGCGTCCCGGTATCGTTCAGGATGTAGTGGTAGTGGCCGTGCCGGACCCAACGGTGGATCCCAAACAAGCACGCAATGCGCGTCGCCCAAGCACCAAGCATAACGTTCTCCTATTGGATCAAATGGGCGGGTCGCACGCTTTGTCGCTATGACGTTGCTGCGAGCGATACGATCGGCCCGGTGTTCCACGCCCGCCACACATTGGCGTAGGTGATCGCTTGAATTCGGTCGAATGCCCCACCGAACTGGCCGCCCATTGCCTCGATCGTACGGGCCGCCTTGACCACCGTCGCATGCCATACGAGTCGTGCCGTGTCAGTGTCGTACTCGTTCCACTTTCCGTCATCATGCAGGTCGTCCAGAAGTCCCTGCACTTCGTGCTCCAGTGCATCGAGCGCCGAACTCGGCAACTGCCGATCTCGGTCGAACCTACGGGCGACCCGAATCTCAGCCAGCCCGCGCCAGAGCCAAACCTGGGCATCGGTTCGATCCTGCTCGCTATTCCACGGGTCACGGGTCATCGCGGGTTGGCTCCCAGGCCGAATACTCTCCGCAGACGCGCAATCCATTTACGCCGTGCAGCATGAAGGTGGATCCGCAACGGCACTTGTGCGCACCGGCTCTTGGCCAGCGCGAAGCGCATCAAGGCCCAAGGTCGCCAGATCGGTGGCCGTGCCCGGCCGGCGATCGCTCTGTCATGGATATGCCGCTCGATATCGCGCTCGTATCGACTGAGTTGTCGACGCGGCAGGCCGAACTGCTTCCGGAGCGCCGCAGCGAGTGCGAGCGCGCGATCCGCGACGTCGTACGCGCGGCGGGCAAGGAGCTCAAGCGCGCCGCTGGGACCATAGAACTCCGAGTCGTACCACTCGCCGACCTGCCGGCTCGCTGCCGCGATCTCGCGCTGCAGATCGCGGTAGCTTGCTTCGAACCTCAAGTGACGCGCCCCCTGCCCGGTCGTCGCCGCATCGGCCAGGTCGGGCAGCGCGAACTCGAAGCACTCAGGCTGGCTCCACGGCGGGATCTCCTCTGCCGTATAGGCATTCTCGTTGATCAGCTTCCGGCAGCGATTCGCGTACGTTTCGAGCCGTTCGGCATTGTCGAGCGCGCGGCGGCCGCTGTCGGTCAATGCGATCACGCGGGCCCGACGTGCGTCGAGCGCCCACTTCCAGACCGCACCGATCATACCGAGCACGGCCACCACGGTTGCTCCGGTGATCAGATTGCCGTGATCCGACTTTTCGGGTTCGCTGGCCATCGCAGAGATCTCCGTCAAAACCCATACGGGTCGTCGCCCCAGCTCCGCAGCACCTGATAATCCAGTTCGGGCAGCATGATCAAGCCGGCCTCGGCGGCCTCGAGCACGCGTGTCATCTGCCCTTCCAGGATCAGGTTGCCGTGCAGACCGTAGAAATACCATGCGAACGGATGGCCGATGCGCTCGTCGAACTGGGTGAGCTTGCCGAACAGGCTGTATGCGTCGAGCTTGGCGGTGTTCCGCAGCTGCGCCACCTTGCGCGTATGCGTCCAGGCCGGCACAAAGTCCATCTGCCGCCCGCTGCGCCCATCGTCGTAGTCCTCGATCTTGAACACCCAGCGCAAGCACGCGCGCGCGCCGGCATGGCCCGCGCTCGACGCGGCCCAGTCGTCAAAAAACCGTCGGCCGCGCCATCGGCGCCGGTCGTAGCCGGGCGTGAGGTCACGCACGGCCACGACACGTTGCTCGCCAGTCGTCCGGTTGGTTTCGACGAACTGCCGAGCGCCGTCGCGCTGCCGGCGCACCCGATACACCGCCTCGGCGAGCTCGATGAAGTGCTGCATGTCGGTGGCCGCCTGCAGGCGATAGCGCGGTGCACCCAACTGGCGTTGCTCGAACTGTTCGTCCGGCGCGCTGCTCCAGCCGTTGCGCAGGTCATCCTCGCCCGGAGCCCCCGAGGATGCATCGCGCGGAAACACTTCGCGCTCGACGAATTCCTGCTCTTCCCAGACCTCGAGCTGCACGAAGTTGTCCTGGTCGCCGCCGCGATCGTGGACAAAGTAATGCAGCACGGACTCGATCTCGACCAGCTGGTAGCCGGCTTCCCTGTACGCGTGCCACACCGCACGTGCCGAGCCGTCATGCGCGTCGAGCTGCGCGTCGATCCACGCGCGGTAGTCGGGGGCGATCTCGCGGCCGTTCGCGTCGATCACGCGCGCCGGCCGCGCACCGAACTCGTCGCGCGATTTCACATGCCGCGCGCCACGAAACTCGGTGCGCGTCGCGAAGGCCGTCAGCAAGTCGGCGTGTTTTGGGGTGACGGGCGTGGTCGCGACGATCGTCGCCAGCACGTCGGTCTGCAGGTCGTATTCCTTGCGCATCGCAGGGCTCCGTTTACGTTGTGGTCACCGCCGGGACACCGGCCAGGTCATTTAGTTGATGCTGCCTCGAATGCCCAAGCGGCGACGCCTGCAATGCCGCAGCCGATCATGGCCACGGCCCACCCAATCGCCGCAGTTGAGGGAAGCGAACCGACTCTCACAAAGAACGCAGGGAGGCCGATGAGCCCGCCCGCAAGAAACAGCGCATTGCTGAGTTTCATCGCCTGCCTCCCGTCATTGCGTCGATCGCGCGGCGGCCGGCGGCACGCGCTGCTCGAGGTGGATCACGTTCGACCGCGCGAAGCTCACGCGCTCGCCGAGGGTAAAGGTTTCGAGCGGAGCACCTGCGGGATACGACGCGACGATGCCCGTCACGATCCCGCCATACGTGTGCTCGTCGGCCAGCCCATCGTGGACCCGGTCGACACACACGGTGGCCTGGATCAGCGGCCCGGCGATCGCCTGCAGCTGCACGACGTCGCCGCGCTCGATGGTGCTGCGCTGGACGTCGCGCTGCGCGTCCCAGCCCCAGCTCGGTGCCGGCGCTGTCGTGAAATCCCCCCGGAACCGCGTGCCCCATTCGCGACACAGCAGCTGCCAGGACGCGACCGGCATCGTGCCCTGCCCGGCTTCCCAGCGCTGCACCTGGCGCGGGGTCACGCCCACGCGCTCGGCGACGGCCGCCTGGGTCCGGCCGTGCTGCGTGCGCAGGTGGACGAGCTCGGCCGCGGTCGGCGGGTGGGCCACACGCACGCGCGGCGTCGCCTCCAGCGTGACCCCGCCGTCCCATTCGAGCGTGACCGGGCCGTAGCACTTCGCGCAGGTCGTGGCCGCACCGTCGTAGCTGTCGTCGGCGTGGCGCACCTCGCCGCGATGCCCGCAGGCGGTGCAGCGATACACGTACAACACGCCCTCGACGAGCGCCCCCTCAATGACCTTTTCCATCGTGGTCCTCCGACCAGAACCCGACATAACGTCGTGTAGCATCAGCGCAGCACGACATTTTGTCGTGTCAAGCAAATCAGTCGGCCCCTCCCCGGTCAGAACAATGACAGCTGCCGCGGATCGCGTTCTCGCACCGCGAGTGGACGCGTACCCGCCCCGACTCGACGCAGCCGCACGATCAGCGGCACGACCGTGTTGCTGACGGTGAGCGTGACTTCATACGCCGTCAAATCTGGCGTATCGAACGTCGGCACCCGCTTCCAAATCGGCCGCCAGTCGAGCTTGCGCATACGCGCGTGCAACTGCTCCTTGCTCGGTCCCGGCACGGATGCCGCGACAAACTGCGCAAGCGGCGCTGGCACCCGCTCCGGCGGGAACGAGTCGGGAAGTCCGAACGAAACCAGTTCAAGCGAAGCTGTCACGACTCGTGCTCCCATCGACGGTCAGGAAATCAGTTCGAGATGCTTGGCGCCATTCGGCACGGCGTCGACAACCAGGCGCCGATCGAAGGTCGCCAGCTTGCCCTTGTGTACGCGCGCCAGCGCCAGCAAGTACGTATCGGTCAACTGAGCCGACGACAGTAAGCGCGTGGCGTCGACGTGCTTCTCGTCCAGCAAGCTCACATCATCCGGCCAGAACGTGTGCCCGGCGTGCGCCCGCAGTTGCGCGACGAGCGGGGCGACGGAGGCCGGCGACCCCATCGTGTTCGGATACTTCGGATTGCCGATAATCCGCAACACGCCGTTCTCAGTCAGAGGGCAAGTCGACCATGCGGCATACCCTACCCGGCCAAACCATGCATGCGCCGGTTCGTGCTGAACATGAGCAGGATCCAGCAAGGCGATAAGGACGTTGACGTCGAGCAGGTAGGTCATCAAAGTGAATCGTCGCGAAGTTGATTGACGGTGTCGAGCGTGACCGACCGGGCCGTCGCGGAGGTCGGCATCAACGGCAGTCCGTTACGGCTCGTCTGGTTGGTCGTCGTGCGTTGCAATGCGGCGCGCGCGAGCTCGGAAATGACCTTGCCGATACTCGTGCCGGGCTTCGCACGCGCCCGTGCGAGGGCGAGGATGTCGTCATCGATGTCGATAGTGGTACGCATAGGGCTCTCCTGGTGAGCATCAAACATCAAGCATCACCCATTGTACCCCACTCACATCAAACATCAAGCATCGCGCATCATTTCTGTTGTAAACCCCGTTGGCGGGCGGTATACTGGCTGCGTACCTGAAACAACAGGTGCCGGGTTTGGCGACCCGAACGGTTAATGCGCACAGCCGCGCTCAGCGGCTTTTTTGTGCGAAGTGCCTGTGCACGTCGGTTTCTATGGGCGGGCCTGGGTGGGGAGACCTTCGGGTCTGCCGGTGTTCATTAGCCGCCGGTTCGCCAACCCCGCTCTGCGCCCGCTCACCCCGTTTGGCGACGGGGATCGGGTTGACTCCCAGCTAATGAGGCCGCACATGCACAGCCACCCTTCCGACCGGCGTATCGCGTCGCGCTCTACCCTTCCCCGTCTCATCGCGTTGATCCTCGCACTCGGCGCCACGGGCACGTCCGCGTGGATCTCGATCGTCGCCGGCATTGAACGCGGCGGCACCTCGGCCGAACGCGCCGCATGGGCCGCTGTCGCGCTCGTGGTGCTACTGGCCGCTCACCTGCTTCCCGCGCTGACGCGCGGCGAGCCGTTGCTGATCAAGCTTCCGGCCTTGGCGCTTTGGGGGGTGTGCCTCGTCGGCACCGGTTACGGTCACGCAACGTTCTTCCTGGCCGCCCAGCAACATGCTGGTGCGCAACGTGCAGGCGCCGTCGAGCCCGTACAACCCGGTGCACTGCCGCCAGTTGGGTCGGGGCGTGCGCGTGATGTCGTCGCGCGTGACCAAGCACGCGTCACGGAGTTACTCGCCAATGCGCGCGCCGAACAGTGCGTGTCGCGCTGCGCCCCGTTGCGTGCTCGGCGCGAAGCGCTCGCGGCCCAGCTGGCTGCGCTCGGCGTCGAGGCTGATATGGCACATCGACGCGAACAGGTAGCCGATCGCGCAGAAGCCGTGCGGCAACTCGTCCGTGCACGCCAGGACAAGGCCCGCATCGACCCCGTCACGTCTCGGGTCGCACAAATATTCGCCCTCTCGCGCGATGGTGTCGATCTGGCGATCGCCCTGCTGTTCGGCCTGCTGCTCGAATGCGTCGCCTGCCTGGGTTGGTTGCAAGGTCTTCCGCGGCGTGCCGCTACCCCGGTCATCGAGAGTCACGACGACAAAGTCACGCGTGACTCATCGGTCATGCCGAGTCACATCGCAGTCGTAAGCGGTCACGAACGCGCTGAATCGCCCGCCACCGTTGAAGTCGCCAGTCACGACGCTCCGGCGCTCAGTTCGATCAGCGCGCCGGCGGCCGACGATCTGCCAGTCCCGGAATCGCTCGTGACCGTGATTGAATCAGAGGCGTTGGCGTTGGCGAATGCCATCGCGGCAGGGCAGGTCCGTCTGACCGTTGCGGATATTCGCCGCCACGTGCGCTGCTCGCAGGCGAAAGCGGCGCAGCTGCGCCGCGCAGTGCTCGCGATGCTGGATCCGATCCCGCACCGAGACAGCGCACCATCGTCCGCACTCCGTACTACGCCATCCCGGCCGAGACTCGTCCACTCGGCATCACCGAGTCGCGCCGCGTAGCGCGTCGCGAATTCAACAAGACTTTCAGATGACACGTCGATGTTCCGACGTGTCGAATCGACTTCAAATGCGTGAAGGGAAAGCGAACGATGGGCTACGAGAATCCGCTTCTGAAACTGCCGGCAGGGCAGGCGCTTCAACGCCTGCCGGCCGAACTGCGCGCTCCGTTGGAGGCCGTATTGCGCGAGCTGCGCGACCAGGCAAACGCCGAGGCCGAGAATGCCTGGCGCCGCCGCAAAGGACCGATGGCCGCGTACTGGCGGGCGGTATCGACCTATGCGCGGCATACTGCACACGCACTCCGTCAGGGGCGACCGAAGGCCGAGGACTGAGCATCAGCGTCTCGAAATTCGCCACGACGTTCCGTCCGCGCCGAGCAACACCACCTGCGCCGATTACGGAGTCGCGTGGATGCGCTACAGTCTTGAACAATCGAACAATGACTGCGAGCATCGTCATGGACTTCCGACAATTGGTGTGGGTTCAGCACCCCATCGGCTCCGGCTGGACCGATGCGCCCGATCCGGTCATTTGGGCCGCCGTCGACAGGCTCGACGCGGTGTGGCGGGACACGCCCGAGTATGTCGGCGTGAACGGCTCCGGTTCCGACCAGGAAGGCAAATACGAAGCGGTCGGCACGTTTCTGCGATGCGCAATCGGGACGCGCTCAATATTCATCCCAACCGTTTCCATCGAGAACGGTACGGCCATTTTCACGGATGGACGCCATCGATTTGCCTGGCTGCGCGATCACGGCCTGCGAGCGTTGCCGGTCGAGGTCGACGAGGACTCCGTCGAGACCTGCAGGACTTGCTTTGGGACCACCGAGCGCGTCGGGCGATTCGATCCCGTCGCGCGATAGAGCGCATTCGATCGAACCGAGGAAAGACGGAGGCTTTGCCATGTCACTCGCATCACTGGATCCAAGGTTCGTGCGACGGGTCTGTTTGCTCTGTTGCCACTGCGTGCGCAACATCGCTTACTACCGCATGGGCTTCGTAAACGAGGACGGCACCGGTGTTCTGAAACAACACATGGAATTCGGCAAGACGGTCAACAGCAACATGCTCGATATCGCGGTTCTTGAGTGGTGCAAGCTATTCGCCGATCGCAACGCAGTTCATCACTGGAAGCGCGTCATTCGAGATGACACTGAGCAGCAACGCTTTCTTGGCGACATGTTGCTGGATGCAGCGACGAGTCTGAACGACTGGAAGCGCTATCTGGACACGGTGCGCGTCTACCGTGACAAGTTCGTCGCTCATCTGGACGACCTCGACGAGATGCACACTCCGTCGTTGGCGGTCGCATTGAAATGCGTCCTCTTTCTGTACGCGCACATCCGCGCGAACTACCCTGTGTCAAGTCTCGCGATGCCGCGTCGCGCACGGCTGCCAGAAAGCCTCTCGGTCTACTACGAGGCCTGCCGTGACGAAGCCCGGCAGGCCTACGACGCGGGGAGAGGTGTATGAACGATCACTCCTGGTCACTCGTGATCGCCGGATGGGGCGCGGTCCTCTCGACGATTCTCGCGGTAATCAAGTGCTGCGAACTGTGGCGAGACCGGCATCGTATCGACATCGGATATTCGTTTTGTAGCGACGAGCAGGAGGGAAACACGATCACGATACGCAACGTTTCAGGACGCCCCCTCATCCTGTGCTATTGGGAGCTTCAGCTTCGTGAGGGGCGCTGGCCATGCGCGCGATACAACACATTTCTGACCCCCGAGCCCGACGAGGTGAGCGACTGTCGGATCGAACCGTATTCGAGCTACCCCTTGGTTTTTTCCGACGAGAGTCACTTCGACAAGGACAAGGTTGCACCTTCCGGCAGCCCCTTGTATATCCGCTTGCATTTCG
Organism: Burkholderia contaminans; assembly: GCF_029633825.1. NCBI lineage: Bacteria > Pseudomonadati > Pseudomonadota > Betaproteobacteria > Burkholderiales > Burkholderiaceae > Burkholderia > Burkholderia contaminans. The sequence continues at coordinate 84,188 of NZ_CP090645.1, forward strand.
CTGGCCATCGGCCGGCGAGATGGGTGGCCTACCCGGGATCCTAGCTCTCTGCGCGAAAACGCCGTTGCCGCCAATCGGTGCCAACCAGACTCACCAGCGCCACCGTTCACCCGCGACCTCGGCCCACGCCTCGGTTTCCGACGTACAACGATGCTGCTCGGCGGTGAGCGCGATCGCGACCAGCAAGTCGTCGACGCGCCGGTCGAACGCGTCGTCGTCATCGATCGGCACCTGCTACACCGTCACGCCGTCGCGGGTCGCGCGTTAGACGCATCCGACCGAACTGAACAAAAGAAAAAGGGGCTTGCTATTTCTCTCGCATCCCTCAATCCGAGCGCCTTAGGTCGTACCCAAGCCCGCAAGGTAAGCCTCAAATTGAGCAACCTCGGCCGGCTCCGAGACGAGCGTCGCGAGTGGAGCGAGATTCTCGGGCGTGAGCAATGCGCGACCCATCCGGATCGCTTCGCCGGCGCGCTCCAATGAGAGTTCGACACCGCCGCACCACTTTGACCAATGACTCAGTTGCGATGGCGACAAATTGTCGATGTCGAGCCCGGCGAACGCCTTGAGGTTCGTCTCCAAATCCACGATCAAGATCTCACGCAGATCGTTTTCAGACCGCAGTGCGTCCAGGTGCTCAACGCGACCGACGACTGCCTCAACGTAATGCGGCCGCTTCACCGCGCGGCCCGACATCGCTTCTTCGCGTTCGATCTCCTCGCGAGTCGCTTCGCGAACCCCCATCACCTCATCGCCGCCTGTGCGCAGCAATTGAACAACGCGGCGCACGATCGGGGCGGGGCAGCCGGCGTTGAGCAAGAGCAGAGGACGAGTTTTTTTGTGCACCCAATCGGCGCCCGGCGCGCCGGCGCCACCTTTGCGCATCCTCGCGACCGAGGCGTTGATTTCGTCGAGGCGAAACGAGAAGCTCCAAAGCCTTTCGCGATGTTCCTTGGCTGCAATATCCCGCGTGAATTGGCTCAACATCGTTTCGAAGTCAACTCCAAAATACACGCGGCCGCAATCCTTCCCAATGTTGGTTGTGCGCCCATCTTTGGTCGCAACGAGGTAACCGCGGCCATGTAGTGTGCGGCAATTCGATAGACCGCACGGGATTTTGTCTCGCAAGGCATAGCTGCCAATGATCGCCTCGAGCTCATGAGCGTTCGGATCTAGTTGCCCATCAAAGTCCGGCCTCGCCTGGATGTCGGCCCAATCGTGTATGCGGGTAAGTTCCTTTTCGCCATTGAGCGTAATCATGCCGTGCCACCTCCTGCGTCTTTGGTCTTCCGTCGTTCATACGCTGGCTTATGCGCCTTCGTCTTGTAGTTGTTGTCGATCCACCCTCTCGCCCATTCGATACCGCGTTCGTAGGCTTGGGCACGATAGACACGATTGCCGAGGTCGGTGAATATGAACCGCTCGTCACCCCGCGAGACGATCACACCCGAGACGAAGAGTCGCTGCTTCGCCAAAATGGTCGGTGACGCCTCGATCTTCCACCCTTCGTACTCCGCGAACCGGTTCACGCGTTTCATCGCAACCTCCGGTGACTGCTTCGTTCCTGCTTTCCTATCGGCCGCCCATTGCATGCGACGCTGCGCATGCGTGACTAACTCACGAGTCGTCACGCGGCGCCCTTCGGTCCATCCACGACACTTTTCAACACGTCCATCGTTCTACTCTGAAGGCGTTCCATATGCTTCGGTTCAGGGCGCCACATACCGATCGCATTGCGCGTGACGTCAAAGCCGATTTGAAAGATGATCGCCAACGCCTCATCCGCGGTAGGAAACGTCGCCGCGCCGTCATCGCTTGCGTCGACGTCCTTCCGCTTCACCGCGACCAGAGAATCCGTGCGCCCCGTCTCGACGAGTAACACACACCAGCCGCCGGCGATGCGTTGAAGCATGAAGTCCGAAATGAGGCCCCCCGCGCGCTGGGCGCTCGCGGCCTCGACAGAGATGGTACGAACTTTCGTCACTCGATTCACCAATCCTAGTTTTCGTTAGCGTACTCGTGAACCAGTTGATTCATGTCGGCGATCTGCGCCAGCGTATCAGCGATGCAATCCGCGATGACGGCCTCACGTTCCCGCTCATTCAAACCGGTAATTTTCGCGCGGAGTCCTGCCTCCAGCACATCGGCCAAACTGAAATCCTGATCGTGGCCGGTGGCGCACTGGGTGCCCTTGACGATCCACAATCGGACCTCGGTGGGACCGAGGCTCACACATCCCGCCCAGCCAGCTTGGGCGTTTGGATCCAGCATCTCTTTCGGAACTCCTCTCATCGCTATCCTATTTCGAGTTACCCTGTTTGCGCCCCGCATTCAGCACGCCCCACGAAGCCATCGTTGCCCGGGCCGATCATGTATCGCTCACCATCGCCACCGCTCGCCGGCGACCTCCGCCCACGCCTCGCTTTCTGACGTACAGCGGTGCTGCTCGGCGGTCAGCGCGATCGCGACCAGCAGATCGTCGACGCGCCGGTCGAACGCGTCGTCGTCATCGAACGGCACCTGCAGCACCGTTACGCCGTCGCGGGTCGGCGTGCGCGCGACGCCAGCCAGCACCTCCCGCTCGACGCGCTCGAGCACCCGGGCCCGGCCGCGGCCACTGGCGCGCTTCGGCTCGACCTTCAGCGTCACGTGCACGGCGACCATCCGCGCTGCGCTGGCTGGATCCGCGGCGACCGGGTGCGACGCCAGGCTCGGCGCAACGCGCGGGACGGCCACAGGCGTCGTGGTCACGCCCGCGCCGTCGGCCCCGTCGAGCGCCGCGTTGAAAAACGTCTCGACCGACTGGAACTGGCGCACCGCATCGGCCTTGGTGTAGAGCGTGGTGGTGCCCAGGCTTGCATGGCCGAGCAGCTCCTGCATGTCGCGGATGTCGGCGCCGGCGTCCAGGCCGTGGTTCGCGAAAGTATGGCGCAGCCAGTGCGTGCTGGCCCGGCGCAGGTCCGCGGCCGCGTTCGGATACGTGATCGCCAACTGGTCGGCGGCCCGCGCAAAAATCCGCTTGAACAGCCAGCCGAGCCCGTCCGGGTGCAGCGCCTCGCCGGTCACGAGATGGGCGATCAGCGGCGTGTCGGCCGGCGCGGTCTCGAGCTCGAGCGGCACCGGTCGGTGGCGCAGCTGCGCGCGCAGCGCGTCGATCAGCCGCCGTGGCATCGGCACGGTACGCGCACGCCGACCCTTGCCCATCACACGCAAGCTCCATGCGTCATCCAGCGCGCCGTCGAGCGCGGTGCGCGACAGTGCGCCGATCGTCGCCGCGGCGAGCTCGGCGCGGCGCAGACCCGTCGCATAGGCAAACAGCAGCAGGAACGCGTCGCGTGCATGGGCCGCCTGGTTCGTCGCATGTTCGCCCGAGCGGTCGAACGCCGAGACGGGCCGCAGCACGGTCTGGAGCACGTATTGCCACTGCGCGCGGGTCAGCGTGCGGCCGGTCGCGTCGATCGGCACCGACGGCGCGGCCGGCAGTCCGGCGAACGGATTCACGCGCAGGTACTGCTGGCCGACCAGCCATGCGCCCATCGCGTTGAGGATCCGCCGTGCGGTATCGCGGCTGCGCTCCGACAGCGGGCCGACGAACGGCCGCCAGGCCGGATCGAACCGCTCGACGCGACCGCGCCCGATCCAGCGCGCGGCGGGTTGCGGATCGCGCAGAAAATGGTCGAGGTATTCGGCGCAGTCCATCGTGTTCAGCGACGACAGCGGCTTGCCCTTGGCGACGATCGCCCACAGCAGCAGCCGCTCGGCTTCGCGCCGGTACGCGCGGCGGGTCGCCTCGCTACGCGCGCCCCGCGTCGCGATCCACGCGTGGACCGCCTGCAGGTCGGTGTTGAGCTCCGCCTGGTGCGCGGGCACCGGCGCGCGGTTCAGGCCGGCCGAGCCGTCGAGCGCGGCCGGCACGCGCAGCGCCTCGAGCGGCACCACGTCGCCGCCCGATCCAACCCCCGCGCCCGGCACCGGCTGCAGCGCCGGGTGACCGGCGGCCAGCTGCCGGCGCGGCGTGACCGCGAGCGGCGACAGGTAGCCCAGCGTGTCCGGGTGCTGCGCGATGAAGTCGGTGAGGCGCTGCGCGCCCACCTTGCCCAGGCGCGGCACCGCGTTGTACCAGCGCTGGCGTCGCGCACGCATCAGCGCAAGCAGCTGCGCGAAGGTAGTGACGCCGGCGGCCGCCAGGCGCTCCACCAGCCGGGCGTCGAACCAGCCCTCGAGCGTGTGCTCCAGCTGCGGCGCCTCGACGAGACTCGCCTCCATGCGCGCAAGCGCCGCGTCCTGCCGTTCGCGCAGGCGGCGATTGCGCGCGACCTTGCGCTCGAGCGCGGGCGACGACGCCGGCGGATAGGTTTCGACGTACAGCGCGACGAGCTCGCGCTCGCTGTAGAACGCGTCCGGGTCCACCGTGGCGCGGAACGCCTCGAGCGTCGGCACCTCGACCGCCCGCCCCTCGGCGCCCCCCGCGTGCGCGTCGCGCGGCAAGCTGCCGGGTTTGAGGCGCAGCAGGTGCGCGGCGTCGACGTCGCGCGCAGACGCGCGGCGATCGTGAACGTGTCGCGCAGCGTCGCCAGGGTGCGGCGGGTGACGCGCACGTCGGTGCCCGGCACGCCGTAGTGCGCGTGCAAAGTCGCCTCGTCGAGCCCTTCCAGATACGCGCGATACAGCGCGAAGTGGGCGGGCGTCAGGCGCAACATCGTGCGGCTGGTGGAGGCTCGCACGTCAGCGGGCTCCGATCGGCGCGGGATGCAGCCAGGCGGTCCGCCGTGCCGCCCAACCGAATGCCCAACTGGCCGCGACCAGGCCGGCGAGCCCGAGCCCCAGTTGCAAGGCGACCGTCTCGGCTGTCACCTGCGCGTGGGGTGCGTGATAGACCTTCCACAGGCCGTCGCCCACCAGCCAGAATACCGCGCCCACTGCACCGGTGACCCGTGCCGGGGCCGCAAGCGCCGCGCGGCTCGCATGGTTCGGCCACGCCAATGGGACAGTCAGGCTCACCGCGATGAGCAGCCCGGTCAGCACGCGCGTGTTGGGGTACATCTGCGATGCCATCCCGCAGCTGACGCCCGCGATCCCGATCGCGAAGAACACCCATTGCCACGGCTGCCACGGCTCAACGGGGCGCCCGCGTGCCGAAACGATCACGCCGTAGCCGACTTGCAGAGCCGCGAACGCGAACAGGGCGCAGCCGGCACCCGTGGCCCCATGCTCAAGCAAAGAGACCGCGTCGCGAGAGCCAACCTGGGTGCGCACCCATTCGCGCCCGGCATGCGCAAGGGGATGCCCTTGCTGCGCCGCCGCGCGCCACGCTGAACCGGCTGCCTCGAAAGCCGCCGCGAGCAAGGTCAGCAGACCGCCGAGCACCAGGTGGTACATCACTCGGCGACCGGTCGGCCAGTGCTCGATCGCGCGCCAGCCGCGTCGTGGCGTTCCCCCGTTCATACCGCGGGCCCGTCAGAGGTGCGCGGCTCGCCGTCGACGACGAGCGCCATCATGTGCGCCAGCACGTCGCGCACGAACGCGGGCGCCGCGCGCCGCGCGTCGGCCAGGTGGAAGATCCGTTCGGACCGAAAGCCGAGGTAGTACAGGCGCCACGCGCCATCGGTCTCGAACTGCAGGTGCGCGGGGTGGCCGGCAAACAGCGCGGTGTAGCTGTGCGTGTCGTGCGCCGCGTGCTGGTCGGCGATCCAGTGCTGTTGCGCGAACGCGAGAAATCGCGCGCGCTCGTCGGTGGTGGTCAGGAGCATCGGCAGTCCATCAGGGTTACGCGCGCGCGGGTCGCGCGAGCGCCGCGCGCAGGTTCGATTCGCAGTTCGCGAGGCGGCGCTGCAACTCGCGCTTCTGCTCGACGAGCTCGGCGAACGCTTCTTCGCTCGCCTCGAGCTCGGCCGCAGCATCGAGCAGCGCCTGCGCGACGTCGGCCGGCAAGGTGCCACCGTGCCGCCGCACGCAGTCCCGCAGGTGTGCTGGGGTCGGCGAGCGGTATGCCGGCGGACTGGGCGGATGCGTGCCCCGGTCGTCGCGCGTCGGCGGTAGGGTATCGGCGGTCGTCATGGATTGTTTCGTCGGCCCCGTCAAACAGCGTCCAGCACCGGGGCATCGGCCGACAGCCCGAGCCGGGCCAGCAAGGCGGTCTCGGCCTCATAGCACGCGGTCATCGCATCGATGTACGAGTCGTCCTCGACCGGTTCGTCCGGGATTTCGCAACCGGGCGGCACCGGGCCGATGTCCTGGCGGCGGCGAACCGTGTCGATCAGCTGCTGGAAGTCCCGTTCCGACGTCAGGAACCGACAGTGGTCGACGCCGTATGCATTGGTCAGCGACCAGCCGCCGTGGTCGGGCTCGTGCCACAACGTGTAGCCCTGGAAGTCGAACGACGTCCCCTCGCCGTTCGCTTCGGCCGCCACCGCACGCATGAGCTCGGTCGCGGACGGGAGCGACGCTTCCCACTCCGCTTGACGCGCCACTGCTGCTGCGCGGGCCGCATCGTGCGCGTCGGTGGCCGTCCGCCACGCGACCGCCGCGCGGCGCAGATCCTCGACTTCCGGAACGTCGTCAAAAAACGCCACGATGCCGCCCGGATACTTGGTTGCAATCCTGAAAATCGTATCCATCACCACCTGCACGGCATCCGCATCGGCTTCGTGGACCGCTTGATCGAATGCCGCGCGGGCCTGCAGGCAAGCGTCCAGGCCGGCCGCATCGAGCCCGTCCGCCCCGCTGAACTTGATCGCAAAGCGTGCGTTTTCGCCGTCAAAGTAGCCGGCCTCATGGTCGTCATGGAGCGGTGGATTCTCCGTGATGTGCGGCGAGGCATCCTCGCGCTTGTAACCGGCCACGGCCAGCTGCCGGCCGGCCTGCTTCGCGTGTGCGCGCGCGGCGGCCGCGTGCCGGCCGTGCGGATCGATCCCGAGCCGTTCCATCGCATGGTGGCCGGCCGCCTCGAGCGCGTGGTTGACGTTGGCTGCGCTCATGCGGCCGACCCCGCCGGCTGGGTCGCGTCGGCCGGCACGCGCATCAGTTCCATCACGTAGTCCGGCATCGTCAGCGCGATCGCCGACGCTTGCTCGAAGCTGACGATGTTTTTCGGCGTCTCGCGATAGGCCAGATCCGTGATCGAGAACTCGACGGATTGCGTGCCGAATTTCAGCCGCCGCTTGACGGCGTAGCTGGGGCTGCCGCCCCGCTCGTAGCTGACGATTTCCGCGACGCTGGCGCCGATCACCGCGTGCCACTGGGGCGCATTCGGCGCCAGGGCGTACCAGGTCAGGCTCCCGACCTGACGGGTCGCAAACTCGAACCCGGTCGCCCAAGCGACCGCCGCTTCCGCCGTGGCGAAATCGTCCCGGCGTGCAGCCAACTCGCAGAGGGCGGTCGCCCGGACGGTGGCCTGGTAGGTCGAAGCAGCGTTGTTCGCATCAGGGTGTTCCTCGATCGTGACGTCGGGCAGCCGCGGCTCGCCGGTTCGACTGAGTTCCACAGCGCCGTCGCCGCGGCGCGAGACCATCCAGAGATAGCCAGCGACGGAGACCAGCGAGTTGTCATCCAGCGCGGCAAACAATGGGGATGCTGGGGTCATGACGGTTCCTTGTCGTGGATCGAAGATAGAGGAGCTACTTCCAGAAGCGCTCGGGTGCCGCCAGGGTCGCGGCCAGCGCCTGGTCGTCCGTGAGGCCCTGCACGATCACCTTGCCGTCCCGCTTGACCGTGTCGAGCACAAAAAACTCGCGGGTCTGCAGGCCGTCCGGCGTGCTGCGCGTGAGCGCCCGGCGCGAGTATTCGACGTAGTGCGAGGGTTCGTCCGCCACCTGGTCGGCGGTGCGATAGGTCAGGCCGGCCGAGATCCCGTGACCGGGAAAGGCGTAGCCATGGAGCGGGCCGCCGACGGCCCGGCACTGGGCGTAGTCGTTGGTGGTGGTGTTCATGCTGGTGTTCCCCGGAATAAGTGGTGAAGGCGCGCCGCGCGCGTCGTAGTGATTGTGACGGAAACCGTAGCGCCGACCATGGTGCGGGATCGGCACCCCACCCGGGCGGGGGCGAGCCGCCGGCGCCGCGCGCCCGGCCCGGCCTTGCCCGGCGGGGTCTGGACAAGTATAGGGGAAAATCCGCCCGATCTGACAGACAAAAGTGTCACACCTGATAAGAGTAGTTATCAGATGTAGCAGTTTTGCCGCCTGCCCTACTGCACGCTGCCGCCGACCATGAAAAAACCCGGCCGGAGCCGGGTTACGGGACTGTCGTTGTACTGCTCTGGCAGACGCTTTGCCCTTATGCCTCTCGCGCGTCCTCGTGGAGCATCGAAACTTGCAGCGAAATTCGAACCGCGTCCATCCAGAACCCCTTGGCCTCGTCGTGGGAAATCGGCGCGTTATCCGGTGACAAGCTGGTGGCGTACTTCTGCGCGTGTGCGTCGATTTCCTTGAGGTGCTGGTCAGCAGCGGCCGCGATCACCTCCAGACGCTGAATTCGTTGCGCCGCAAGCCGTTGCTCGCCCTCACGGCCCCGCACGCCTTCGAGCTTGGCTTTGGCCTCGGCCAAGACAGAATCGATGTCGGCCTTCGCCTGCCGGGCCCGGTCGGTGGCCGCCTTGATATGCCAATTGACACGCGTGAAGTAGTCCGCCTGATCCGCCTGCGCCGCGGCAGCTGTGAGATTCCGGGTGGTCATCGTGTGGTGGGTGTTTCGAATGGTTGGTGGATGGCTGACACGCCAAGCGCAAGCGTTGTTTTGCCACGCCGCGTGCTTGGCGAGACGGTGCTGGCAATCGTGTGACGAAAACCGTTCCGTAGAATACTTCATCTGGCACCTCGATTGAACGATGGCCGGTAACCTCACGGCAGCCGAGCAGTCCCCGCTGCACCAGCGATTGGTACGCGCCCCAAAACCCGGCCGGAGCCGGGTGTTGCTGCCGAAGCAGATCGACGTGCCCGCTTGCATTTCGCTACGCAGGCCGCAGCCAGTTTTCGACGGCGAGCCCTGCAACGCGGGTGAATTCGGCCGTATTGTCCGTGACCAAGACGGCGTCGACGGCCAGCGCATGGGCAGCGATCAGCATGTCGTTCGCCCCGATCAACTGACCCTGCCTCTCGAGATCGGCTCGGAGCCGCCCGTAGCATTGATCCGCGTCCGACTGCAGCGGCAATACGGTCAAGCTCGCGAGCAGCTGCTCGACACGCTGCGCGAGCGCTGAGGAGCCGCGCTTACAGACGCCGTACCGTAGCTCGGCCGCGACGACGATCGAGGTGCACACTTGCTCGGGCGGCGTTTCCCCGATGCGCGAAGCGCACGCGCCCCGAGGGTCCCGGATTACGTTCGACAAAATATTGGTGTCGAGCAGATAGAGGCTCATTCAATATCGACCGGTTCAGCCGGGAGGTTTTCGATGTCAGGGAAAGTTTCGTCCAAGGGCGCCCATTGCGCGAATAGCTCGCGTAGAGACGGCGCTTCGACCGGTTCGATGATTAGGCGCCGGCCTTCACGATGAATAGTGACTTCCGAGACCGGCAGCTCGAACTCGCGCGGGATCCGCACGGCCTGGCTACGTCCGTTGCGAAATAGGCGTGCATGGCGGGTGTCATGGGTTGGCATAGGGACGGCTCCAGTTCAATTGCGACGGCATATGCCACAGCATATACACGTTACAGAAAGTTCGCAAATATCCGCCGACATGCGGGCCGGCCTGCGTCCATTTATTGGCGGTTGCCTGCGCCCTTCGGGCTGGCCGGATCTTCGCGGGCAACTGTGCGTGCCGGCTTGTCGGCGCGCAGCCCGCAAAAGACGGATGCCTTAACCGGCCGGCCGGCGTCCACTCGAGAAACGCCACTTCGGCGACGAGGTCGGGCTTCAGCCAGCAAAACTAACGATCGAACTCAGGCTCGGGGGGGGCTGGCAAACGGCGAGCGTTTGCGACCCAACGCCGAGAGCCGACTCTCGAATTCCCGAGCCTGTCGCGGCGTAAAGCTCGGCGCGACGTGGCCGACATAGCGCAGGCGACCGCCCTCCTCGTACACGCCCAACAGCATCGCCCGCACCCCTGCTGTCGCCCCTTTCCGGCGGGAAAACCCGCCGATCACGAACGCCTGGCGTTCGACACATTTCAGTTTGATCCACCGATCCGACCGTCCGGAGCGATACGCCGCATCGATTTGCTTGCCAATGATGCCTTCGAGACCGAGCTCACATGCGGATGCCAGCATTACTTCGGGTGCTGCGTCTATCGCTTCAGAAAACTGGATTTCGTCCGTTGTCCAGCCACATCAAGTCGAACACGACTAGCGAAATGCCCGACGTGCGCCGTCGATCGAACGCATTTTGCAGGCCGCTGAAGCTCGGCCGCCCCGCGGCGTCGAGCCACACTGCCTCTGCATCAAGCCATGCGTTTTGTAACGATAGGCGCTCGAGCGCGCCGCGAAGATGCGGCACACGGTCGGTCCAGTCATGTCCGTTCCTGGTGAAGATTCGCACGTCTCAGCCTTCAATTCGGGCGAGCATCCGGTAGCCATCGAATTTGATTTCGTACGCCCATGTGCCTGTCATTGGGGGACGTGCGCGAGGACTGCCAGTGCAGGCTCAATGAATTTCGGCATGCCATCGCCCATAGGCTGCCCATCTCGATGCCGCCCGCCCCCCCGACCTTGTCCACCTGCCCATGCGCGCCTCCTTTGTTCGTCGTCCCTGCCGCAACCTATGTTCCTTCCAAACCTACCCACGCCAGACGGCGCGTCGACACTCCTCGGCCTCTCCCGCTCCGCGGTTCGCAAGTGACCTCCGCACCGCAGCGGGACCTCGTGACCCGGGATCGCGCAGCATGGCGAGACACAAGTGGCCTGCATTCGGTATCGAGTTGATTTCATTGAGAGTAATCGCGTTACCGCCCGTGACCGGAGTCGCGTCATGACTTGTCGTAACGACGCATCCTCGATCTCCACGTGGAGATTGGACATGGCCGTGCCGCGAAACGCGATCTCCACGTGGAGATTTGTCGATGCGTCCCCAAATTCTTCCAGCATCGACGGTCGACTCACTGTCCGCGCGGAGCCACGTCCATTAGGCCGACAATCTCCACGTGGAGATCCAGACACGGAACAGTACATGACCTGCAATCTCCACGTGGAGATTCCAGACGTGGCACTGCGCAAGAGCTGCGATCTCCACGTGGAGATTGAAGAAGCGGTCGTTGGCGATCGTGTGGATTCCGTTAATTCTCTGCGTCTCCGCGGCCGCGCCACGTCCAATCGGAGTTGGTGCGTAATCAATTTCATCGAAATATTGCAATTTTAATTCGTGATGTACTAGACTCCGGTCGAGGGAAAATCTCCACGTGGAGATTTTGGAGAACGGTCCGCCCCCTAGCGGATAGACCAAGGAGGTTCGAAGATGGGCTTGGTGTTTTCGGTCGCAAACCAGAAAGGTGGGGTAGGAAAAACCACCACTACGATGAATCTTGCCGGTGCTTGCCACGAGCAGGGTTACAACGTCCTCGTAGCAGATACCGACGACCAGCAATCCTGCTTGAGCTGGGCTGCGTCGGCTGCAGAGGATCAACCGTTGCCTTTTCCGGTCATTGGCCTCTCCGGGCTAGGGAAAATGATTGGCAACCAGATAACGAAGCTGGCGGACGAGTACGACATCGTGATCGTCGACTGTCCGCCAAACATATCGGATCTCACCACCGGCCGCGTCCTGGCCGTCGCGGACGTCACATTAGTGCCAACCGACGTTTCTCCTCTCGAAATGTGGAGCAACCAGGGAATGATCAAACTCATCGAACAGACTCAAACGATCAATCCAAACGGAAAAGTCGCAATTTTTCTAAATAAATTCCAGCCACGCTCCATGCTCAGCGAACAGATGGTGCAGCTGCTTGAGGAAAGCGGGGTTGCTTTACTTGACCAAAAGGTTCCGTACCGCGAGGTCTACCGGCAAGCCGCAGCCCTCGGCCGGACGGTGTTCGATGCGAAGGGCCTCCGAAACACCAAGGCAGCGAAGGCAGATTTCACTGCGCTGTTCGAGGCAGTCGTTGACTTACATCAGGGGAACGCTAGCGGGGAGGGTGAGGAATGAGCGGCAAAGGAAGGCTTGATTTGACCAGCCGGGTACGTGCGGGGATGGAGGAGCAGACGAGATCTGCGACTGCACGGCTTGATGCGGCGAAGGTCGTTCAAACAGCACATCTCGAAGTAGCTGATCAGTTGCCTAGCGAAGTAGCAAGACGGATCCCGGGCGCAATTTCACGCGAAGGCACCGCGATGTCAGACCGGCGCCCGGTCCGGATACGCGTCGCAGACACAATTCCGAACCCTTACAATCCTCGAGTCTTTTACGACTCCACAACCATTAGCAACCTCGCCGAGTCGTTTGGATCGCAAGGGCAGCTCGAAGCAATCAAGGTGACCCGCCTACCGGAATTTCCCGACAAATGGGTAATTATTGACGGGGGCCGACGAACTCGAGCCGCAGCTCTTCGAAAAGACGAGTTCATCGAAGCAGAGATCATCGAAGAGGAACTGGAGCCGAAGAGCCTGTATCTGCGCGCCTATCATGCAAACAAGGATAGGGACGAGCAGACCGACTTCGACGACGCATATGCATGGAAAAAGTTACTCGATGCCGGGGTGTATCGTGACCAAATGGAGCTCGCAGCCGCTGTCGGCCGCGATCCCAAGCACGTCAGCAAAGTGCTCCAGCTGACGACACTTCCGACTACGCTCCTCGAGGCTATGGCGAAGCGCGCCGACGTCGTTCGACTTTCGCACGCCTACAATCTGAAGTTGATATACGACCGCGCCGGCGAGGCTGTCGCCGCACGGTGGTTGAAAGAGGTAATAGAGGGGACAGCAAGTGTCCGGAAGCTTGAACAGGTCGCGTCCGAGCAAAGCAAAGGAACGGACAGCAAGCGGAGCAAAATTCACTACCAATCGAAGTTCCCATTTCGGACGAGCAACGGCGATGAAATCGGCATGCTGAAGCAATTCGCAGACGGAAGAACCGAGTTGACGTTGAAGGGCGTCACTGGCCCTGCTCAAGAAGAACTCGGCGAGAAACTGAAGGAGCTTGTCCTTCAGTGGGTTGCAAATGCTGATCACGATCGACCGCGGGATTAGCGGAAAAGGCTTGGCGTGAGCGCATAAGTCGGGGCGAAAATGCCCCTAGGCTCGCGCATATTTTGGGGCGGCTAGCTGTTGCACCGCGCATATCTTGGGGCGAAGCGGCGTACTGATTCACGCATAAGTTGGGGCGACGACTGCGTAACAGTTTCTGGTGGATCAGAGCCCCATAACGCACCGTGGCCGATTCGGCCGAGAGTGAGTACTGACTGGGGCGGCCCATGCGCATAAATTGGGGCGTTCGTCGAACCATCGCGCGCATAGGATGGGGCGGCGGAGCGGTCTGGCTACGCATAACTTGGGGCCATGCTGCCGAAAGCTGCTTCCGCGCATAACTTGGGGCGGGTTTTGATCTCGCTGTATGAAGCTCGTCATGCCCTACGGAGACTCGCAACGCGCATAACTCGGGGCAAAGCCTCGGCTGCTGCAACCCTGTTTCGCGGGCAGAAAGCCGCTCGCATATGTTGGGGCAGAGGCTATTAGCCTTGAACGGCTGGTGGCCACGCGCTGTGGCGTCGGTTTTGACGTTCGCTATCTTCGCGTGGTGGTCGAGGGGTCGCTGAGCGTGGGCAACCGAAGGTTGTCCACTGAAGCGAGCCCTTCTACAAGCAACATAGAAGTAAACGTACTTCTAAAAGCAAAACCTAGATCGCGATGTTTCGCCTTTGGAATCATGACGTTGGAGAGCTTTCCGCCCCCACTTATGCGGCCTGCGCCCCAAGATATGCGAAATTGGCCCCGATTTATGCGCGCCTTGCGCCCCCATTTATGCGAAATCTGGCCCCGAATTATGCGTGGATAAGTAGCGTTATCCACAGGGTTTATCAACATCCAGCTACTTCGCCCCGAGATATGCGTGACTGCGCATAAGCCCTATGCTTTAATCCGCCAAACTGAGCGAGCACCATCATGCCTGAAGCCGCGAAATTGAAGACCTCAACGCGAAAGTCGCCGGAACCCAAGTCGACCGCGATCCGGCCAAATGTTGCGACTCGTCTATTTGAAGAATCGTTGGCCATAGAACGCGAGGACGCGTTCCGTGCCGGCATGGCGGGATTCATGGGCCGTGCCCTCGTCCAGGCGACACTGCCATATCGCGAGCCAGATCGAAACTTGCCTGTCTGGGGCCGCGCGTCGGGTGACATGAGCTTGATTATCAAGCCTGGCTACTATCTCGAGCAGAAGACCAACCAGCTCGAAAGCATGGGCTATCCGTACGGCACAATTCCGCGGCTACTCCTTGCGTGGCTAGGCACAGAGGCGGTTCGCACGAAAGAGCGGCAGCTTGTCCTAGGTAAGTCTCTCTCGGCTTTTATGGATGCACTCGGCATCTCGTCGCACACGGGTGGAAAAAACGGGTCGATCACACGCGTGCGGGAAATGATGAAGCGCTTGTTCGCCTCAGATATGGCGATCGTTCATGGGGGAGGGTCCGCACCCGGCGCAGACTTCGCCACACGCAAGTTCAGCATAGCGGAAGAGACGTGCCTATGGTGGGACCCACAAACGCCTGAACAAGCCGGGCTTTGGCAATCGACGGTGACCTTGTCCGAGAAATTTTTCAAGGAGATCCTCGAAGCTCCGGTGCCGATCGATCTGCGAGCGTTGAAGGCGCTTCGCCAGTCCCCCATGGCTATCGACCTCTATTGCTGGCTGACGTATCGAAACTTTTCGCTGCGCGCCCCGACAACGGTTCCATGGGAAGCGCTGAAGCTGCAATTCGGATCCGGTGCTGCAGAAGACAAGAAATTCCGCGAAACGGTGCGACGAGCTCTACTGCAAGTTCTTGAGGTCTACCCAGCTGCGAACGTAAATCCAACGAAAGCGGGGTTGTACCTTGAGCCGTCTAGGACGAGTGTTCCTAGGCTGGTCAAGACCGCATAAGGCTGAGTGCGTCGTGCTGATCATTCGCATATGTTGGGGCAGAGTGACATCCGGCTAAGTATCACGGACATTCGTTGCAAGCGGTATGTTGAAATCGAAGCGGGCCCAAAGGGCTCGCTTTTTTATTGCCCTCACTACCGATAGTTGCGAGACAGGAGCCGGCCTTTTCTTGAATGCTTGGGGCGGTTGGATGGTGGTGGAGGGTAATTGGGGCATGGACAAGGTAAGCGCGAATTCCTATCATAAGCCTTGTAGTTATGAACTCCGCCTTGCTTATTACTATTTTGCGCAGTAACGCCAGATTTTTATTGCGCTAATCTAAGCGGCCCTCTGCGATCCGGACGATCCGCAATGGCTACCCTCGAACGTACCGCGTACCCGCGCTTTCCCGAGGTTCTGGCACCCCGGGAACTGCAAGCCTGTTACACCCCACTGCCCGACGAGCTCGAATGGGCGCGCCGCTCAACACGCGGTGAGCGACCTCGACTGGGCCTGCTGGTGCTGCTGAAGGTCTTTCAGCAACTGCACTATTTCCCGCCGGCCGACACCATTCCGGCCGCCGTTGTCGAGCATATTCGGGCAGCCGCGGATATCGGCGACTCCGTACAGTTCGGCTACGACACAGAGACCTCCCCAACGCTGTTCCGGCATTACGCGGCGGTTCGCACCTACCTGGACGTGAAGCCGTATTACGGCACCGACGCCAACGCGATCGCGACACGGGCGGCGCACACGGCGTCGCTGACGATGGACCAACCGGTCGACATCATCAACGCGACGATCGACGAACTCATCGCGCGCGATATCGAACTGCCGGCGTTCTCGACGCTCGATCGGCTGACCGAACAGATTCACGCGCGGGCGCAGTCCCGGCTCTTCAAGCGCGTCACGCGACGCCTGACCGATGAGCAGAAACTCGCGCTCGACCGGTTGCTCGCGCGTGATCTGTCAAGCCGGCAGACTGCCTACAACCGGATCAAGCGTCACGCGAAACGCCCATCGCGCCAGCATCTGGACCTGCTGATTGAGCAGGTCTCCTGGCTCGACGAGCTCGGCGATTTCTCACTGGCCGTCGCCGGGATTCCAGCCTCAAAGTTGCGCTCGCTCGCCAATCAGGCGATGGCGCTCGACGCGTCGGCGCTCAGGAACGACACTTCGCCCGAGAAGCGCTACACGCTGATCGTCGCGCTGCTCAACCGTATGCGCGTGCGCGCCCGCGACGATCTCGCCGACATGTTCGTCCGGCGCATGGGCGCGATCCACAAGCGCGCGAGCGACGAACTGGACGCCATTCAGCGAAAACAGCGTGATCAGGTCGAGGATCTCGTCGGCTTGCTGGACGGTGTGGTCGACATTCTCGCCGATGAATCCGACGAGACGGCCATCGCCCGAGCGGTCAGGAAGCTGCTTGCGCCGAAAGGCGATCTCGAGCCGTTGCGCGAGAGTTGTGCGGCGATCCGCGCGTTCAGCGGCCGCAACTATCTGCCGCTGCTCTGGAAGCACTTCAAGGCCCACCGTTCGGTCATGATGCGTGTCGCCCGTACGCTCGAATGGGATTCGACCAGCCCGGTCCGCACGCTGCTCGATGCGCTCGACGTCGTGCTGGAAAACGAGTCGCGGCATCGCGAGTGGATCGATGCTGATGTTGACCTGGGCTTTGCGGCGCCACGGTGGCGCAAGCTCGCACGTCGCACCCACGGCGACGGATTGCCGACCAATCGACGGTATCTCGAACTCTGCGTGTTCTCGTACATGGCCGAAGAGCTACGGGTCGGCGATCTGTGCGTGTCCGGCTCCGACGCCTACGCCGACTATCGCGATCACCTCCTGCCATGGCGGCAATGCGAGCAGCAGTTGCCAGACTATTGCGACAAGCTCGGCATGCCCACGACCAGCAGTGACTTCGTGTGCCACCTGCGTCAATGGCTGACCGACGCTTCCCACAAGCTCGACGACGAATTGCCGCGCAAGCGCGAGCACGTCGTGATCGATCGTCACGGCGAACCTATCCTGCGCAAAACCGTCGCGAAAGAGATCCCGGCGAGCGCGATCGCATTGCAGGAGCGGCTGAACGCCCGCCTGCCGACGCGAAACATGCTGGACATCCTCGCGAACATCGAACACTGGACGCATTTCACGCGGCACTTCGGGCCGCTGTCCGGGAGCGATCCCCAGATTCGCAAGGCGGCCGAGCGCTACCTGCTCACGATTTTCGCGATGGGCTGCAATCTCGGCCCGACCCAGGCGGCCCGCCATCTCGACTCGGATGTCACCGCGCACATGCTGTCGTTCGTCAACCGTCGGCACGTGAGCCTGGACAAGCTCGAGACTGCACAGCGCGAGCTGATCGAACTGTACCTGCGGCTGGACCTGCCAAAACACTGGGGCGATGGCAAGACGGTGGCGGCCGACGGCACGCAGTACGACTTCTACGACAACAACCTGCTGGCCGGCTATCACTTCCGCTACCGAAAAATGGGCGCGGTCGCGTACCGGCACGTTGCCGACAACTATATCGCGGTGTTCCAGCACTTCATTCCGCCGGGCGTCTGGGAGGCGATCTATGTGATCGAGGGCCTGCTGAAAGCGGGCCTGTCGATCAAGGCCGATACGGTCCATGCCGACACGCAGGGGCAGTCGGCCGCCGTTTTTGCGTTCACGTACCTGCTCGGCATCAACCTGATGCCGCGGATTCGCAACTGGAAGGATCTCGTCCTGTACCGCCCAGACAGCAAGGCCAAATACAAGCACGTCGACAAGCTGTTCAAGGCGACCATCGACTGGGTGCTGATCGAGCAGCACTGGCAGGAGCTGATGCAGGTCGCGCTGTCGATTCAGGCAGGCACGATCTCGTCGCCGCTGCTGCTGCGCCGGCTCGGCTCCGAAAGCCGCAAGAACCGGCTGTACCTGGCCGCGCGCGAGCTCGGCAACGTTGTTCGCACGGTGTTTCTGCTCGAGTGGATCGGCAGCCTCGAATTGCGGCAGGAGGTCACCGCGAACACGAACAAGATCGAGTCTTACAACGGCTTCTCCAAATGGCTGTCGTTCGGCGGTGACGTGATCGCCGAGAACGAGCCGGAGGAACAGCAGAAACGGCTACGCTACAATGACCTGGTCGCATCGGCCGTGATCTTGCAGAACACGGTGGACATGATGCAGGCGCTGCGCGAGATGGCGGCTAACAGCGAGAAAGTGCGCGCCGAAGACATCGAGTTTCTGAGCCCGTACCCGACCCACAACATCCGCCGCTTCGGCCACTATAAACTGCACCTGGACCGTCGGCCGGAAGCCTGGATCAAGGATCCGCTGTTCGGCCATGCTGCCCGTACCTATGCACCCCGACCATGACTGCACGCCCGGCCATCACGACGACCTATTTCGGCGATATCGACACCGCCGCGCTCGAGCGGCTCGAATCGAGCTACGATACCACCCGCCTGCTGGCCGCCGTCGATATTGTCGATCGCATACGCATCCAGCTTCATGATCCCGAGGGGCTACGCGACGATCTGCTTGAGATCCACAGCATGGCGCACTCAGTATTGAATGGCGCACCGTCGGTTCCGTCGCGCCGCGAAGGTACCTTGCCCGAGCAGGTGCTGGGCGCGCTTGATCTGATTGACGAATTTGTGATGGAACTCACGCGGGTGAGGACGATGCTCGAACCGCTCGAAGCGCTGCACCCGGACGACGGGTTTGGCGAGGGTTGAAGGCGCCCGCCCACCGATCGAGACAGTATGTGGTGGCCCGATCATTGTCAGTCATAGTTGACACGGTCGAAAAGTGTCAGCCATAGTTGACACATGATCGAACTCATCAAGACCGCCGTATTCGAACGCTGGTTGACCGACCTTCGCGACATTCGAGTGCGAGCACGCATCGAAGCCCGCATCCGCCGACTGAGTTGCATAATGAAATCAGCTACTTCCTGATTGGTCTCCTCCGCACCCCGCAGTCGCCATTGGCGTTCGCATTGCAAGCTGCCCGTCTGGTTCAGATCGTGGTCCGACAAAAAGTAGTGCAATTATCCACCGCGATCGCGCCAGGCTGCAGGCTATAATTTCCGCCATGAAACTGCTCCGGACCGTCATCCTGTTGCTGCTCTGCGCGGTGCTGCCCATCAGTGGGCTGGCAGCCAGTGGCTTGACCGGTGAATGTCCGATGCAGCAAACCATGTCCATGGATGCGGACGCCAGCGTATCCGCTGACATGCCGGGCTGCGATTCGATGAAGCCCGCATCCGTCGACAAGGCCAAGGTCAAGGGCATGTTTTGCAAAGTAACCGCCCAATGCCAGTTCGGCAGCCTCTATCACCCGGCCGCCAGGGCTGAAATCGGCCGCCCGGCTGCGGTCGGCACGCCTGTCATCTTCCATTACACCCAGTCTCTTCCGGTCCGTGACCCGAACGGGTTATGGCGACCGCCGCGTCTCGTCTAATCCCTCGCTGACAGGTTCACCGCAGTTGCGGTGAGGTTCGTCGTATGCCGGACGCGGAATCCCTATGGGATTTCGCCTTTGGGGTTAGAACATGCCATTCATTTTCGGCACGCCGCTGCGCCGGCGTGTACCTTGGCGCGTGCACACGCTTTTTGCCGCGCTTCTCGTCGCGGGCGTCGTTCACGCCCAGCAGGCGCCTTTCACGCTGGACGCCGCGCTACAGTCGGCGACCGATCGCTCTGCATCGATGCAGGCCGCGCAGTCGTCCGTCCGCGCCAGCTCCGAGGCGGCCGTCAAGGCCGGACAACTGCCGGACCCGATGCTCAAGGCCGGCATCGATAACCTGCCGGTCAACGGTCCGCAACGCTTCACCATCGGCCAGGACTTCATGACGATGCGCCGCATCGGCATCGAACAGGAGTGGGTATCTGGCGAGAAGCGGCAGCTGCGTTCCGCGTTGGCCGATGAGGTGGTCGGGCGCGAGCGCGCCGACTATCTGGTGCAACTCGCCAACGTTCGCCAGCAAACTTCCACAGCCTGGCTGAACGCCGTGTATGCGAAACAGGCGCTGGCGCTGCAGCAGGCGCTCCGCGACCACATGCACCACGAGCTGGAGGCGACGAAGGCGTCGTATCGCGGCGCCAAGGCAAGCACCGCCGACGTGGTACAGGCGCAGGTGATGCTCGCGCAGACTCAGGACCAGGTGCTCAAGGCGCAACAGACTTATCAGACCGCGCTTATTGGGTTGTCACGCTGGACGGCCGTTCCCGTCTCCGATGTGACCGGTGAACCGCCGGCGCCCGAGTCGTTCGTGTCGTCGCTCCCACCTGACGAACTGCGTCTGTCGCAGCCGACGCTCGTCGCCGCCGCGGATGACATCGCGGTCGCTGATGCCGATACGGCAGTCGCCGACAGCGAGCGCAGCCCGAACTGGACATGGGAGGTCGCGTACCAGCAACGCGGCGGTGCGTACTCGAATATGGTTGCGTATTTCGGGGAAGTTGAACGCCCGTTTCGGTGAAGTCGAACAGGCCAGGAGGGAGGTGCTGCGTTGTGCTTAGATTGTACTGCAGGTGTTCGAGATCAGGCTACTTTTTGATCAGGTGCGTTCTTCTTGCGCATCGAGTCGCCCTTCAATGCAAGCTTGTGAGCCTGATGGACGAGGCGGTCGAGGATTGCGTCGGCGAGAGTCGGGTCTTGCAGCCAGGCGTGCCAGTGTTCAAGGGGCAATTGCGATGTGATGATCGTGGATCGCGTGCCGACGCGATCGTCGAGCACTTCGAGCAAGTCGTTGCGCGCGCCCTGGTCGACGTCCTGCAGTCCCCAGTCGTCGAGCAACAGGACGTCCATCTTGGCGAGCTGCGCGAGCCGACGTGTGAAGCTGCCGTCGCCATGGGCGATCTTCAATTCCTCGAACAGCCGGGCGACGCGCACGTACAGCACGGAGAATCCCTGTCGGCAGGCCTGCTGGCCGAAGGCGCAGGCGACCCATGTTTTTCCGGCGCCAGTCGGCCCTGTCAGGATGAGGTTCTGTGCATTGCGGATCCAGTCACAGCCGGCGAGCGTAGCGACGATACCCTTGTCGAGCCCACGGCTCTGCCGGTACTCGATGTCCTCAACGCAGGCCTGGGGATTCTTGAGCTTCGCAGACTTGAGCAATCGCTCGAGCCGCCGGGTATCGCGCCAGGCGATCTCACGATCCACGACCATGCCGAAGCGTTCCTCGAACGACAGGCTCGTGCTGGCCGTCAGCGCCGCCTGTTCCTCGAACGCGCGAGCCATGCCGTCCAGCTTGAGGGCCTTGAGCTGGGAGAGGGTTTGCTGCATCAACATCGCGACCTCCTTGGGTCAGTGGTAATACTTGGGCCCTCGCACGTTCTCGTGCAGGGGCGACTGCCATTCGGTGGCCCCGCTTTGTGGCAGTGGATGCTTGTCGGCGCCGGTTTGCAGGATGGTGCGCACGGACCGCTGGGTCGGCGCGCCAATCACGAGTGCGCGCTGACACGCCGCTTCCAGCCGCTCCTTGCCGTACTTGCGCGACAGCGACAGCAGACCCAGGCAGGCCCGGTATCCCATTTCCGGGTGCGGACGGTTCGTCAGCAAATGCCTGACGATCGCCTCAGCGCTGACGCCGATCGATGTACCCCAGTGCAGCAGCCGGCTCGGGGTCCATTCCATGTGGGCGCGGTAAGCCGCAGGCATATGCTCGGCCACGGTGGTGTACTTCCCCTGAGCCGACTGCGAGCGTGGGCGGCAACGCGCTTGCCGCCGTGCAGGACTTCTACACCGTAACGCGTCACGCGCGCGTGGACTTCCTGACGCACAAGACTGTGCGGTGCGCTGTAGTAGTGACCGTCTACCTCAATGTGCGCGTCAATGTTGACGCGGCACTTCTGGAAGGTGGCGATTTCGTAGCGACGCGTCGGCAACGGGCGCAGCGCCGGTTTGTCGAGCCGCTCGAACCACTCGCGTCGAGTGCCATCGAGCTTCTTGAACGGCCGCGTATTCAGGTCATTGATCAACCCGGCGATCGCCTTGTTCAGTTCGGCCAGACTGTAGAACCGGTAATTCCGGAGGCGGGCGAGAATCCATCGTTCGACGATCTGTACGCCGACCTCAACTTTCGCCTTATCCTTCGGCTTGCGCGGGCGCGCGGGCAGCATCGCGGTACCGTAATGGTTCACGAAGTCCTGCGTGGTCAGGCCGAGCGTGGGTTCGTAGCGGTCGGCGTTCGAGATCAGTGCCCTCGGGTTGTCGGGCACAAGCAGAGCGGGCACGCCGCCGCAGAACTCCATCGCGTCAATGAGGCCACCGATCCAGTCGGGTGTCGCTTCCGATCGCGTAGCGCACGCATACGTGTAATTCGATGCGCCGAGCACGGCGACGAAGATGTGCGCCTTGAACGCAATGCCGCCGGTGCGATCGAGAATCGGCACCGTTTGCCCGGCGTAGTCGGCGAACAACTTCTCGCCGGCGTAATGTTGCTGGGGCATCGAGCGCTTCAACGTCTGGGCCCAGTCCTTGTATCGCTGACAGAACTGCGTGTAGCGCAAGGTCTTCTGGCCGGGGTTCGCGCCGACGTACTCCTCCCACAGCAGTTGCAAGGTTACGCCTTTGCGGCGCAACTCCCGATGAATCCAGGCGCAGTCAGGCTCCATGCGCTTGCCTGCGGCCGTCGTCGGAACGGCGCCGTTGACGAGCAACTGCTCCAGCTCTGCCTCGGACAGCGGCTCGATCTTCGCCCAGTCCAGGCCGGCCGAGGCGGCAAGCTGCAAATATTGGGTAATGGTACCGAGCCCGACGCCGAGCGCGCCGCTCACTTGCCGGTGAGACAGATTACAGGTCCATTTCAGGCGAAGCACATCTTTTATTTTGCGCATGGTCGTCCGGTGAGCCGGCATAGTCGGTTTCTCCCAAAAGGAGCAACCTTAACCGCCGGCCGATTGAGCCATCCGCAGTACCGCCAACCGAAACCGCGCCTTTCGTTTCGGCACGCCGAACACACATTTCGGCGCAGTGAACAGCCGTTTCGGCGGGCTGAACACCGATTTCGGGAAGATGAACACGCGTTTCGGAACGCCGAACACCAATTTCGGAATACCCCGAAACTGTTCGACTTCAAGCGAAACGGCTGTTCACCTTCCTCCGGAAACCCTGTTCGACTTCAACCGAAATCCGTGTTCGGCTTCGCCGAAATACGCAATATGGTGTCCGTCGGCGTCACCATTCCATTGCCGTTGAACCGGAAAAACAACCAGGACCGCGACGTCGCCGAGAAAGCCGAACTCGCCACGAAGGCGCGGCTGATGTACGAAGACGCGCTGCGACAGGTGCAAGCCGACATCCGCGCACAATCCGCGACCCTGGCGAGCGGGCGCGAGCGCATCGCCAATCTGAGCCAGTCGTTGCTGCCCGCCGCGGACCAGCGCGTGCAACTCGCGAATGCTGCCTATCGCGCTGGTAGCGGCTCGCTCGCGGACACGTTCGCTGCCCGCCGTGCCCAACTGGAAGCGCAGTTGCAGGTGCTCGACCTCAAACGAGAGGTGTCGCAGACCTGGGCGCAGCTCGAATATCAAGTCGTGCCACCGACGATGGCCGCCGCGCAATGACGGAGAACAGCATGAACAGGAAACCTTTGGCACGCGCGGTGTTGACGGTATTTGCCGGCGCGGCGCTGCTCGGCGCGGGCTATTTCGCGGGAACGCGTCACGCGGCGACCGGCACCGCAGTTGCCTCGACTGGCGCCGCCTCGCCGGGCGGCAAGATCGACCCGAAGACCGGGCGGAAGGTGCTGTACTGGCACGACCCGATGGTGCCGAACCAGCATTTCGACAAGCCGGGTAAATCGCCATTCATGGACATGCAACTTGAGCCTGTCTACGCGGATGAAGGCGAGAGCTCTTCAGGCATCAAGATCGACCCGGGGCTTGAGCAGAATCTTGGCATTCGCTATGCGACCGTGCGTCGGCAGGAAACGACCGGCGGATTCGATGCCATCGGCACGACGCAGTTCGATGAATCGCACTCGGATGTCGTGCAGTCGCGCGTCACCGGCTACATCGACCGGCTCTATGCGAACGCGCCGATGCAACGCATCGCAAAAGGCGCACCAGTCGCATCGCTGTTCGTCCCGGAATGGCTCGCGCCGCAGGAGGAATATCTCGCACTCAAGCGCGGCGGCATGGACGCCACTTTGCTCGAAGCGTCGCGAGCGCGGATGCGCGCCTTGTCGATTCCTGATGGAATCATCGCGAGCCTTGACCGAACCGGCAAGGCCCAGACGCACGTCTTGCTGACGTCGCCCGAGTCCGGTGTCGTCAGCGAACTGAACGTCCGCGACGGCGCGATGGTCGCGCCCGGCCAGACACTCGCGAAGATTGCCGGCCTGTCGAAGCTGTGGCTCATCGTCGAGATTCCCGAGGCGCTCGCGCTGGGCGTACAACCCGGTATGACCGTCGATGCGACGTTCGCAGGCGACCCGACACAACACTTCAACGGTCGCATCCGCGAAATCCTGCCGGGCATCAGCACCACCAGCCGCACGCTCCAGGCGCGTCTGGAAATCGACAACGCCGGATTCAAGCTGACGCCGGGCATGCTGATGCGCGTGCGCGTTGCCGGCCAGAAGGCTGTCTCGCGACTGCTGGTGCCCTCCGAAGCCGTGATCACAACGGGCAAGCGCTCGGTCGTCATCGTAAAGAACGGCGACGGGCGCCTTCAGCCGGCGACGGTTACCGTGGGCAATGACATTGGCAACGAAACCGAGGTGCTGAGCGGCCTGAACGACGGCGACACCGTTGTCGCGTCCGGCCAGTTCCTGATCGATTCCGAAGCGAGCCTGAAGTCCGTTCTGCCGAGGCTGGAGGGCAGCACGGGGGCAAGCGCAAGCGCACCGGCGTCCGCACCCGCCGTCGCAGCACAAACGTACGAGACCACCGGCAAGGTCGAAAAAGTGACCGCTGCGGACATCACGTTCTCCCATCAACCCGTGCCGGCGCTCGGCTGGGGCGCGATGACGATGGCGTTCAACAAGCCCGCTCCCGATGCCTTCCCCGACGTCAAGGCCGGACAGACGGTGCACTTCGTCTTCAAGCAGTCGGATGAGGGCTACCAGTTGACGAAGGTCGAACCGGTCGGAGGCGTGCAATGATTGCCCGGCTCATCCGATGGTCCATCCACAACCGTTTCCTGGTGCTGCTCGCGACTGTACTCATGACCGGTTGGGGCCTCTACTCGGTCGCCGAGACGCCGCTCGACGCACTGCCCGACCTGTCCGATACACAGGTCATCATCAAGGCATCGTATCCGGGCAAGGCGCCGCAGGTTATCGAGGACCAGGTCACCTACCCGCTCACGACGACGCTGCTCGGCGTGCCGGGCGCAAAGACCATTCGCGCGTACTCGTCGTTCGGCGATGCGTTTGTCTACGTGCTGTTCGACGACAAGACCGACCAGTACTGGGCACGTTCGCGCGTGCTCGAATACCTGAATCAGGTGCAAAGCCGCCTGCCGCAGGGCGCGACCGTCTCGCTCGGGCCGGACGCGACCGGCGTGGGATGGGTGTACGAGTACGCGCTGGTCGACAAGACCGGACAGCACGACCTCGGACAGCTGCGCGCGCTGAACGACTGGTTCCTGAAGTTCGAGCTGAAAGCAGTGCCGGACGTCTCCGAGGTCGCCAGCATCGGCGGCATGGTGCGCCAGTACCAGGTCGTGCTCGACCCGGACAAGCTGCGCGCTTACGGCATCACGCAAGCCGCGGTGACCGATGCGCTCGGCAAGGCAAACCAGGCATCCGGCGGCTCGGTCGTCGAGCTGGCCGAATCGGAGTACATGGTGCGCTCGTCGGGCTATCTGCGCTCGCTCGACGACTTCCGGAATGTCGTATTGCGCACCAACGACGCGGGCACGCCGGTGCTGCTGGGCGACGTCGCACGCATCCAGATCGGCCCCGAGATGCGTCGCGGCATCGCGGAGCTGAACGGTCAGGGCGAAGTCGCCGGCGGCGTCATCGTGATGCGCTCGGGAAAAAATGCGCTGAAGACCATTGACGCGGTGAAGGCGAAGCTCGCCGACCTGAAGCGCTCGCTGCCACCCGGCGTCGAAGTCGTCACGACTTACGACCGCTCGCAACTCATCGAACGCGCGGTGGACAACCTGAAGGACAAGCTCATCGAGGAGTTCATCATCGTTGGGCTCGTCTGTGCGGTGTTCCTGTTTCACCTGCGCAGCGCGTTCGTCGCCATTCTGTCGTTGCCGCTCGGCGTGCTGGCCGCGTTCATCGTGATGCGGTATCAGGGCGTCAACGCGAACCTGATGTCGCTCGGTGGTATCGCGATCGCGATCGGCGCGATGATCGATGCGGCCATCGTGATGATCGAGAACGCGCACAAGCACCTGGAAGCGTTCGAGCATGCGTTCCCCGAGACACGGATGACCGCCGCGCAGCGCTGGGAACTCATCGCAGCTTCGGCAACTGAGGTCGGGCCGGCATTGTTCTTCTCGCTTCTCATCATCACGCTGTCGTTCATTCCGGTGTTCTCGCTGGAAGGCCAGGAGGGCAAGCTGTTCTCTCCGCTGGCGTTCACGAAGACCTACACGATCGCGGCGGCAGCAGGTTTGTCGGTCACGCTCGTGCCTGTCCTGATGGGTTACCTGATCCGCGGCCGTATTCCGCATGAGAACGCGAATCCCATCAATCGCGTGCTGATCTGGCTGTATCGTCCATTGCTTGAGGCGACGCTGCGCTGGCCGTGGGCGGCGATTGGTCTCGCAGTTGTCGCGCTGGTGCTGACGATTCTGCCGATTTCGCGTCTTGGCGGCGAATTCATGCCGCCGCTCGACGAGGGCGATTTGCTGTATATGCCGACCGCTCTTCCGGGCATTTCCGCCGAGAAAGCGAGCGAGCTGCTGCAGCAAACCGACCGGCTCATCAAGACCGTGCCCGAGGTCGCGACAGTGTTCGGCAAGTCGGGCCGGGCGGATACGGCCACAGACCCGGCACCGCTCGAGATGTTCGAGACCACCATCCAGTTCAAGCCGCGCAGCCAGTGGCGGCCGGGCATGACGCCGGAAAAGCTGGTCGATGAGCTGGACCGGACGGTCAAGGTGCCCGGTCTTTCGAACGTATGGGTGCCGCCGATCCGCAATCGCCTCGACATGTTGTCGACCGGCATCAAGACGCCGGTGGGCGTCAAGATTTCCGGGCCGGACCTGACGCAGATCGACCGTATCGCGACGCAGGTTGAAACGGCCGTCAAAGGTGTCCCTGGTGTGACGTCCGCACTCGCGGAACGGCTCAACGGCGGGCGCTATATCGACGTGGACATCGACCGGCTCGCCGCAGCACGCTACGGACTGTCGGTGGCCGATATCCAGTCGGTCGTGTCGTCGGCGGTGGGCGGTGAGAACGTTGGCGAGGTGATTGCCGGCCGCGAGCGCTTCCCCATCAATATCCGCTACCCGCGCGAATTCCGCGATTCGCTTGAGAAGCTGCGGCAACTGCCAATCGTCACGGATCGCGGCGCGCAAATCCAGCTCGGCGACGTCGCCCACATCACGATCGCCGACGGCCCGCCGATGATTCGCAGCGAGAATGCTCGGCTCTCCGGGTACGTCTACGTCGATATCCGCAACACGGATCTCCAATCCGCCGTGAAGGCAATGCAGCAGGTCGTGGC
The DNA here is from genome assembly GCF_029633825.1 of Burkholderia contaminans. NCBI lineage: Bacteria > Pseudomonadati > Pseudomonadota > Betaproteobacteria > Burkholderiales > Burkholderiaceae > Burkholderia > Burkholderia contaminans. Next base: position 111,798 of record NZ_CP090645.1, read on the forward strand.
TCGGCAGGTCCAGTTGCCACCCGGCTACTCGATTGCGTGGTCGGGCCAGTTCGAGTACCTGGAGCGCGCGGCGGCCAGGCTCCGGACCGTCATTCCGGTGACGCTGGTTGTCATCTTCGTGCTGTTGTTCCTGACCTTCAACTCCGCCGCCGATGCGCTGCTGCTGATGTCGACCGTGCCGTTCGCGCTGGTCGGCGGCTTCTGGCTCATCTGGATACTCGGCCACGCGGTGTCGGTCGCGACATCGGTCGGATTCATCGCGCTTGCGGGCGTCGCTGCCGAGTTTGGGGTGGTCATGCTGCTGTACCTGAAAGGTGCGCTCAATCGCCGGCTGGAAGATGGCGAGCTGCTCACCGAGGCGTTGCTGTTCGACGCGATTCGCGAAGGCGCCGTGCTGCGCGTACGGCCGAAGGCAATGACGGTGGCCGTCGTGCTCGCCGGCCTCATTCCGATCATGGTCGGGCACGGTGCAGGGTCGGAGGTCATGCAGCGTATCGCCGCGCCGATGGTCGGCGGCATGGTGACCGCGCCACTTCTGTCGATGTTCGTGATTCCCGCAGCGTGGTTCCTGTTGCAGCGTCGTCGCGCACGACAGGCCAGCGCTGTCCATTTTCCCCACACAAACCCTTCCGGCACGAACGTGCCAGTCAACCAAACTGGAGAGATCCAATGAAGAAACTGTTTGTTATGTCCGCTGCCCTTGCAGCCACTTTCGCCACGCCCGCATTTGCCGGCAACGACATGGCCGGCATGGATATGTCGACCAGGGCTTCCGCGATGAAAGTGTCGTCGAACAATGCGCTCACCGACGCAGAGGTCAAGAAAGTCGACGTGGCGACAGGCATGGTCACGCTGAAGCACGGCGCGCTGGAAAACGTCGGCATGCCGCCGATGACGATGGCGTTCAAGGCGAAGGATGCCGCGATGGTCAAGCAGATCAAGGAAGGCGACAAGGTCAAGGTGCGCGTCGAAGAAGTCAACGGCACCCTGACCATCGTAAAACTCGAAAAGCGCTTGTGACGAAGCGTTGATGGCTGGCACGCAGGCTTCTGTCCGCGCGCCGGCAGCCAGGAGTTCGGGCGAGGAGACCACCATGCGAACGACATCATCCAACGCGTATCAGTCTGACTACCAAACAGCGGACATATTGAGTCGCATACTTCGCTTCGCCCTTGTCCTGTTGCTCGGACCCGCATCCTTTTCGGCTTACGCAGTCAACGAATCCGAACTGCTTGCGCCTGAGCAGGCATTTCCGTTGACCGTCAGCCTCGCGAGCCCGATGGAGGTCGTGCTCGACTTCAAGACGAAGCCCGGGTATTACCTGTATCGCGACCGAATCAGCTTTGCGGTTGACGGCACACTGGTAAAACCGGATTCGATGCCGCCCTCCGAGTCGAAGAACGACCCGACGTTCGGCGTGGTCCAGGTCTATCACCAGCCCGTCCGGATTCGTCTTCCGTTGTCCGCTGCGATCACGTCGAGCGCCATGCTGACAGTTACATCGCAAGGATGTGCCGACGTGGGGGTCTGCTATCCGCCGCAGACGCGCCGCTTTCGGATCGCTGCGGACGGTGCTGTGACGCTCGCAGCGCTCGTTGGGAGTGCGAATGCAGCGGACTTCCCTGTCGTCGAGAAAAGCCGGCAGTCCGCCGTACCGGGTCTACCGCTGCGTCCTGCCAATGGGATCGGCATCGCCGAATTGCTAGGCTTTCTGGTGGCTGGTCTGCTGATGGCGGGCACCGTGTGCATGTATCCGCTCATCCCTATCGTCACGGCGGTCATTAACGGTACCCGTGAGCGGTTGCCGGTATGGCGCGGGGTTTCGCTGTCGTTCGCCTATGTACAAGGACTGGCGATGACATACGCGGCGGCTGGAACCATTGCGGCAGTCGTTGGCATTCCACTTGTGGCGGTGACGCAGAAACCCTGGTTACTGGCCACGTTCGGCGCGCTCATGCTCATCCTCGCGCTCGGTATGTTCGGCGTGTTCAGGTTGCAACTGCCGACGGGCTGGCAGACGCGGTTTGCGGGATGGAGCAGACGCTTGCCCGGAGGCCGTGTTGGGCCGGTGTTCGTGATGGGCATGTTGTCCGCGCTGATTGTCGGGCCGTGTTCCACACCGGCACTGGCAGGCGCACTGGTCTACATCGCCAACAGTCATGACATCGCAGGCGGTACGCTGGCGCTGTATTTGATGGGTATCGGGATCGGCATTCCGCTGCTGCTTGTCGGCACGTTCGGAACGCGCCTGCTACCCAAGTCGGGACACTGGATGGTCGCGGTCCAGAACACACTCGGTGTCATGCTGCTGGCCGCAGCGCTGTGGTTCGTCTATTCACTGCTGCCTGTCTGGCTGCTGATGTCACTGGTCGCATTGCTGCTGACTGCTTGCGGAATGATGCTACGTGCGATCGACCCTTTACCGGCCGGCGCGACGGGGATTGCCCGAGTCGGCAAAGCGCTCGGTGTGTTGCTGCTGGTCGCAGGTATCGCCGAGTTTGTTGGCGTCGCATCGGGCAATTTCGACATGCTGATGCCACTGGGCGGTTTGACGCGGATGTCGGCGTCAGCGGGAGGTGGCGCAAGTTCGGCAGCGCGATTCGACACGATCACCTCGAACGCCAAGCTGGACGAGGCGCTCAAGCTCGCACGAGGAACACCTGTCATGGTGGACTTCTACGCGGACTGGTGCATCACCTGCAAGGAACTCGAGCGCTTCACGTTCACTGATGCACGTGTGATGGACGAGTTTACGCACTGGAAGTTGCTACGCATCGACGTGACGAAAAATACCGAGGCCGACACGGCGATGCTGCGGCGGTTCGGTCTGTTTGGCCCTCCGGCCCTGATTTTCTTCGACAAAACTGGTCGGGAGCAGCCTGATGCGCAACTGGTCGGATTTATTGGGGCGGACGCATTCCTGGCCCATCTGAAACGCTTGCAGTCGAGTGATGTGGCGCAATAACGCAGCTGTCGGCGGCCGCAGCAGGACTCATCGGCGCCTATACTGAAAATCATGAATCTCTGGGTCAAACTCGTCGCCTGCTTCCTGATCGCGTGGTTGCCGATGCTCGGTTACCCCGCCCAGGCCGCGTTATGTCCAGAAATGTCGTCGATGCCTGCCGTACAGCATCCCATGAAGGCAGCAGGCGCTATCGAAGCGACAGGATGCACATCCGGCACGATGCACGTCGGTACCAGCGCTCATCCATCTGCTTGCCACGCGGGCATGGGAAGCTCCGTGTGCGGGATGCCGGCCATACCGATGTCGCATACCGTCGGCATTGCCCCATCGACACCTGATTATCGGGCCATCACCCGGATCCTTTCCGAGCAGTTCATTCCTGAGCTGCCAGCACCGCCCCCGCGTTCGTTGTAACTCTCCTCCGTCGGCGCTTGCCCAGCGGTTCCGTACCGCGGCTCGAGTTCGCTCGCGGCCCGCGTGACCATCCGCGAAGCGTCACATGCTCGATTCGATTCTACGAACGAAAGATGGAGATACACATGAACGCAAGACATGCACGATTGGCTGTTGTTTCCACGCTATTGCTCGCTGCGAGCGCAGTGGGCCTCGCTGCCACTGGCTCTTCTTCCAGTCCGGCGATGCAGGACCGTGAGCACGGTCACGGCGCGATGATGATGGGCGGAATGATGGGCGGCTGCCCGATGATGGGTGGAAGCGCCGGTCTGGACCCGAAGACCGCGATGCGAATGCACGCCGAGATGATGCGGGCCATGAGCGACATCATGATGAAGTATTCCGACCAGGCGGTTACGCCACCGTCGAAGTGACCGCAAGCCCGACCACGTTACTCACATTGGATACAGCCTGACAAGGACTTCACATGAAATGCAACTGGAAAACCATGGCGGCCGTTGCGCTCGCACTGGTCGCCGTCATCGCCCTCGGTTACTGGGCATTTCCTCCTCTCAGAGGCACGCTTGCAACGCTCGCTGTTATCGCCAGTGTATTCATCTGCCCGCTATCGATGATGTTCATGATGCGTGGCGTGCGTTCTCACACTGGCGGTCCCGCCACGCGCGCTCGGGTAACGGACGAAGCCAAACACTGAGTCCGTCGATTTCTGCGGGAACTTCGGACCGGTGCGGTGGGAGCGCCCATCGTTCTGGTCCGGTTCGCTTCACGGAGAGCATATGTTCAACGGGAAACTAATCGTCAATTTTATCATCGGCTTGCTCGCGGTCATCGGCCTGTTAGCGGTGCTGGGTACAGGTGCGATGTGGGCAATGCACACCGGAATGATGCACGGGATGCTGTCTTGTGGAGGCACCATGTATCAGCATCCGGGATTCTGACCGGGAATCTGGGAGATTGAAAGTGAAACGACACATACGACCTCAGGCCGGCAGCATCGTCAGCAAGCACTCTAGCCTTGGCAGCAAGTCGGGGTGGCATCTGCTGTCTCTGCTGGCCCTGATTATTGCGATGCCGACGGCGTTGGTGTGGGGGCCGTCATTTGTCCATTGGGTTGCCGGCCCCACGGGAGTTGCCATCGAGTCAACAAATGCGATCCAACAGATACCCGGCTGGCGAGTTGGCATGCTGCGACCAGACGGGTTGCGCATCGTTCCATCAGGAGTATTCGACGCCTCGCACGTACTGAATCCGGCGCAATTCTCGGACAACGCCGTGCGGCACGCGTACTGGGTAGCGACCAGGATTCCCGCGACGCTCAACAAGCTCTACTGCTGGTGTGGATGCGAGAACCGTGGCGAGCACCGTTCGAATCTTCAATGCTTCGAGGACCGGATGGCTGTGTCGTGTCCGGTTTGCCAGGGGACCGCTGAAATCGCCTACCGGATGACGCAATCGGGTATCCAGGACGCAGCGAAGATTCAGGCGGCCGTCGATGCGAAGTGGGCGTCCAAGGGATAGGAGTGATGACTCATATTAGAAACGGAGGATGCGATGGAACTGAAATGCGTGATCGCGATACTGCGCCCCAATGTACTCAAGATGCTCGAGCGGCAGTTGGGCGCGCTACACATCCACGGCATGACGGTGACCCATGCAAGGGGATTCGGTGCACATCCCAATCTCTTTGCCAACGACTGGACGACTGAGCACATCAAGATCGAAATCTTCACAGTCGCCGAGAACGTCGACGCGCTGATCGAGGAAATCATGACGGTCGCCAACGAGGAATCTAGTGGTGATGGCGTCGTTGCCGTCGTACCGGTAGAACGCTTTCTGCGAGTGCGGGCGGCGACTGAAGGCGCCCGCTGAGCAAACGTCCTGGTCCTACGTTACTGGCTCTGCATTTTGAGAGACGCAGCGCCCGCAAGTTGTAGTTGCGGACGCAAGCCTGCGCTCGTTCAGCTTCCGATTCTAGGTGCGCTTAATTTCGCTTACGAACGAAGATCGATGCCGCTATAGTTCATTTCAGCCTCCTCAAGGGTCCTGTTGACCGTCGCAGTTCAACTAGTAGACCCTAGCCGCCGCCTCCTTCGGGCGGCCAGGAGGCCTCTCAATGATTATCAATCTCAGACGACAGCGCCCGGCCCGTTTGACGATGGCCCACAGGATCAGCCGTTCGGCCTCTTTCCGTGCCGCACCACGAATCGAACGATTACCCCTTGAATCGAAACCACTTGACCTTCCCAACGTGGGAAGGTCAAGAATAGTCAGTGCGGTTCGAATGGCCGTTTCGAGAGGGGAAAACGATGAATATCGGCGAGGTTGCGAAGTCGTCGTGCGGATTTCGGCGATGGTGATCAATCGTTTCGGCGAACGTGATCAGTCTGGAAGGTGGTGTTGCGCGGTCAATGGATTATAGCGACGGTGATCACGATCAGGCGTCAGCGGACTCGGATTTCGTTTTCTTTCTCATCGAATCGCCCTTGACCGGAAGCTTGTGGGCCTGATGCACGAGCCGATCGAGAATCGCATCGGCGAGCGTGGGGTCCTGCAGCCACGCGTGCCAGTGTTCGAGCGGCAACTGGCTGGTGATCACAGTCGAGCGCGTACCGACACGATCATCAAGTACCTCAAGCAGATCATTGCGCGCCGCCTGGTCGAGATCCTGCAAGCCCCAATCGTCGAGGATCAGCACATCAATCTTCGCGAGTTGCGCAAGCCGACGTGTGAAGCTGCCGTCGCCGTGCGCGATTTTCAGCTCTTCGAACAGCCGCGCGACGCGCACATAGAACACGGAGAAGCCCTGCCGGCACGCCTGCTGGCCGAACGCGCAAGCGAGCCACGTCTTGCCCGCGCCGGTGGGGCCGGTCAGGATCAGGTTCTGAGCATTGCGCACCCAGTCGCAGCCGGCGAGCGTGGCGACGATGCGCTGGTCCAGCCCACGGGTTTGCCGGTATTCAATGTCTTCGACGCAGGCCTGTGGGTTCTTGAGCTTCGCGGCGCGCAGCAAACGTTCGAGTCGTCGCGTATCACGCCAGGCCAGCTCGCGATCTACGAGCATGCCCACGCGTTCCTCGAATGACAGGCTGGTGCTTGCCGTGAGCGTTGACTGCTCCTCGAACGCGCGAGCCATGCCGTCCAGTTTGAGCGCCTTTAGCTGGGTAAGGGTGTGCTGCATCAACATCGTGACCTCCTTCGGGTCAGTGGTAGTAGTCGGGGCCGCGCACGTTCTCGTGCTCGGGCGAGCGCCATTCGGCGGGCGTGGTCGGGAGCGAGGGCTGCAGGTCAAGTCCCGCTTCCAGGATTGACAGCACGGAGCGACGCGTGGGCGAGCCGATCTTCAATGCACGCTGGCATGCGGCCTCGAGGCGGTGTTTGCCGTACTTGCGCGCGAGCGAGAGAAGACCGAGACAGGCGCGATAGCCCATCTCGGGGTGAGGTTTGTTGGTCAGCAGATGCCGCACGACAGCCTCGGCGCCGGGGCCGACGGATGCGCCCCAGTTGAGCAGGCGCCCAGGCGTCCATTCCATGTGCGCGCGATGCGCAGCCGGCATGTGTTCGGCGATGGTCGTGTGTTTGCCTTTGAGGCGCGAGCGAGCGTGCGCAGCGACACGCTTGCCGCCATGCAGGATCTCTACGCCGTGGCGTGTGATACGCGCCCAGACCTCCTGCCGTGCGAGGCTATGCGGGACGCTGTAATAGTGGCCGCCGACATCGACGTGGTAATCGATGTTCACACGGCACTTCTGGAAGGTGGCGATCTCGTAGCGACGCACGGGCAACGGGCGCAGGACGGGTTGGTCCAGCCGTTCGAACCATTCACGCCGGTTGCCTTCGAGCCGCTTGAACGGGCGCTGGTTTAGGTCGGCGATCAGTTCTGCAATCGCCTTGTTGAGTTCAGCCAGACTGTAGAAGCGATAGTGGCGCAGTCGGGCCAGCACCCAGCGCTCGACGATCTGCACGCCGACTTCGACCTTGGCCTTGTCCTGCGGTTTGCGCGGACGCGCCGGCAGCATCGCGGTGCCGTAGTGGTTCACGAAGTCCTGCGTGGTCGTGCCGAGTCCGGGTTCGTAACGGTCGGGTCGCGCGATCAGCGCCTTCGGGTTGTCGGGCACGAGCAGCTCGGGCACGCCGCCAATGAACTCTAGCGCATCGCACAGGCTGCCGATCCAGTCCGCCATCGTCTCGGTGCGCGTCGCGCACGCGAACGTGTAGTTGGATGCGCCGAGCACGGCAACGAACACGTGCGCCTCGAACTCGACGCCGCCATCGCTCGCCAGGACCGGCACGGTGGGACCCGCGAAGTCCGCGAACAGCTTCTCGCCGGCGCGGTGCTGCTGACGCATCGAGCGCTTGATCGACTTCGCCCAATCCTTGTACTTCTGGCAGAACTGCGTGTAGCGGTACGTCCGCTGGCCGGGGTTCGCTTCAGCGTATTCTTCCCACAGCAGTTGCAGCGTCACGCCCTTGCGGCGCAGCTCGCGATGCAATGCCGTGTAGTCGGGCTCGATGCGTCGCGTCGTCGTCGCCGCGGCATTGGTTGCCGCAGGCCTCAGGCGCGCGTCCAGTTCGTCGTCGGACATTGCTTCGGCTGCCGCCCAATCGAGTCCCGCCTGGCTGGCTTGGGCCGCGAACTTCGAGACGGCACCGACGCTGATGCCGATAGCCCGGCTGATCTGCCGATGCGTCAGGCCACACGCCCACTTTAGTCGCAGGACTTCCTTCAATTTGCGCATGCTCATCCGAGGTGTCGGCATCGGCACTTCTCCCGCAAAAAAGGGAGCAGGCTAACGCCGTCGGTGAATACATGCGCAACGCCACCGCCAGACTCAAACCCGGATTACGTTCCGGTTGTCGCGGGGCGGCGTAAAGGAGCCGGGGATGGGCGGCGTAATGGCGCCAGCAGAACCGGGGGTAAAACGCGGATTCGAACGGTTTCAAGGTTGCGGTTTTTTGCCGTTTTTGGCAACTGCATTTTGAGGGGGATCTGGCATCGGTTTCGGGGTGCGGTAACTGTCGCCCTCGAGGACGAGCCGGTAGGCGCCGTGGCGTAGTCGGTCGAGTGTGGCGGTGCCGAGGATGCGGTTGTCGGGGAACGCGGCGCCCCATTCACCGAAGTCGAGATTCGACGTCAGGATGGTCGCCGCGTGCTCGTAGCGGGCCGCGACGAGATCGTGGAAGTCCTCGTCCTGCGGGGTACGTAGCGGTTTGAGCGCGAAGTCATCGACGATCAGCAGCGGCACCCGGGCGTACTGCTGGAACTTGCGGTCATAGGCGCCGGTGGCGCGCGCGGCGTTCAATCGCTTGAGCAGCTCGGTCTGCGAGATGAACAGCACATCGCGGCCTTGGCGGGCGGCGCAGTGGCCCAGCGCCTGGGCCAAGTGGCTTTTGCCGGTGCCGGTTGGACCGGCGATCAGGATCGCGACCTTCTCGTCGAGATACCGGCCTGTCGCGAGATCATGAACGTGTGAGCGGTTCAACGTAGGCAGCCGGTCGAAGTCGAACGTCTCGAGCGTCTTGCCCATCGCGAAGCCGGCGCGCAGCAGACGGGTGCCGAGCTTCTTGTGTTCGCGACGGGCAACCTCGTCGTGCAGCAGCATGGCAAGGAACTCGGTATAGGCGAGCTGCCCGTCGATCGCCTGACGGTTGCGCTGCTCAAGCGAGTCGAGGATGCCGGACAGGCGCAGCTGTTTGAGGATGGAATTCAATTCGGGACTCGGGTTCATGGTGTCAGTGGATCAGCAGGGATTGGAGATCACGGCCGAAGCGGCCGCCGTTCTGGTAAGCGCCAGTCGGGGCCGACGCGGGACGCGGCACCGGTTCGCTGTCCGTGCCTTTGTCGAGGATGCCCTTGATGGTGCTGTACTTCGCGCTGCTGAACGCGAGCGCACGCTCGCAGGCTGCTTCCAGCCTCTGATCGCCGACTTTCTGTCGCAGCCGGATGATCCCCTGCGCGCCGCGCAGGTTGACGAGCACCTTGTCGTTGAACAGCGCGAGGATCACGCCGTGGCACGACGGCCCGATCTCCTTCGCGCGCGCCAGACACCACTGCGGATCGTGCTCGAGCCAGGCCTGCGCTTCGGGCGGCTGGTGATCTCGCACCGTGTGGCGACCGCCGGCCCGCTGCCGCGGATGGGTTGCGACGAGTTCATGCCGATGGAACAGCTGGATGACCGTATCGGTCGCCTTCAGCCAGAGCGACTTGCCGACGAGCGTGAACGGTGCAGAGTACAGCGCGTGCTTGTAGACGACGTGGCCGTCGCGATGGACCGCCACCTCCTTCCAGACCGACAGTACCGGCGGCACGTCCGGCAATGCAGCGAGCAACGGGCGCTCGACGCCGAAGCGCGTCAGCGGCCGTTCGTGGACGGTGCCGTGGATACGAGTGCCGGCCTGCTGCATCACCCATTCGCGCAGTTGCCGGTTGGCGTCGGCCAGATCCCGGAACTCGCGCAGCGGCACGAAGGACTTCTTGACGTATTTGACGCCCGATTCGACGACGCCCTTCTTCTGGGGATCGTGCGGCGGACAGGCGTCGATCCGGAATCCATATCCCTCGGCAAGCGCGGCGTACGAGCGTTGCACCGCCGGCTCGTATCGACACGCCCGGATGATCGCGCACTTCGCGTTATCGATGATGACCCGGTCGGGACAGCCGCCGAACCATTCGAAGGCGCGCCGGTGGCTGGCGAGCCACGTCTCGACGGTCTGGTCCAGCACGATCTCGGCATACTGGTGGCGCGACCAGCACAACGTCATCACGAAGATCCACGTCCGGACCGCAATGCCCTCGACCGTCAGCACGGGTCCCGCGCCGAAGTCGACCTGCGCGGCGTCGGCCGGTGCGAAGTCGAGGATCGTTGTGGTGGCCACGCTGCGCTCGGCAGCCAGATGGCGCAGCATGCGCTTCACGGCACAATAGCTGCCGGCGTAGCCATGATTGCGTTGAAGGGCGGCATGGATCGTGGTGCCCTGAACGCCGGCGGCAAGCCATTCGCGGACCTGTTCGCGATATGGCTCAACCGTCGACACACAGGTGTGCGGCAGGTGCGGCGTGCGCCCGAAGACACCCGCGATCGTAGCGTCGTCCGGCAGCGGCTGCACCGGATCCAGCCAACTACGCGCTTCAGCCTCGCGGCGCACGGTCGTCAGCTTCTTGCGCCCCATCAAACCGCCGCGCGCGATGTCGCGGTCAGAATCGCCTTGCCGCATGCGGACAAGGACTTGGCGGTATTCAAACAATTCGAACCTCCTGTTGGCCATGGACGCTCCGTTCAAAAAGAACGGAGCGTACCGACTCGGAAAGTTCGAACCGCGTTCTCGCCCTGATGCTGCTGGCGCCTATGCGCCGCCCCTAACGTGGCGCCATTACGCCGCCCTTGGACTGGCGCCTATGTGCCGCCCCTCAAGTGGCGCCCTTATGCCGACCCCGCATTGGCTCCATAGCGCCGCCCCGTGACACCGGTTACGTGATCACCCGTTTCGGTCCCGTGATCGCTCATTCCGGCATCGTGATCACGCGTTTCGGAAACCTGTGATCAGCGATCACGATCAACCGAAACGGGTGATCACGATCATTCGGAATCCATGATCACGATCCGCCGAAATGCGTGATCACGTTCGCCGGAATACGCAGTCGTCGGGCATGTCGACCAAGATGATTCGTCACTATGAGGAAACAGGCCTGATTCGGGCTGCCACCCGGACAGGGGCGAACTATCGTGTGTACACGCCCAGGGATGTCCAGGTGCTGCGCTTCGTCCGGCAGGCCCGACATCTTGGTTTTTCCACGAAGCAGATTGCGGTGCTGCTGGCCCTTTGGGAAGACCGCAGCCGGTCCAGCGGCGAGGTCAAACGGCTCGCGAATGAGCATATTGCCAACCTGAATCTACGCATTCAGGAACTGGTGGAAATGCGGGATACGCTCCGGCATCTGGCAGCCCACTGCAAAGGGGACTCACGCCCTGACTGTCCGATTCTGGAGAAACTGGCTGGCGCGGCGCATTGACGCCCCCTTGACCTGCCCCGCAGCGAAAGGTTGTAACTGAAATGATTCAACGGAACGGAGTTGGAAAATGGAACTGACCATCAAGGATATGACCTGCGGGCACTGCGCGGGCGTCGTAACGAAAGCGGTCAAGGAAGTCGATACGGCGGCACACGTGACCGTCGACCTGGAAACCAGGATCGTGCGCATCGAGTCGTCACGCGAGGCGGGTGAATTTCTTTCGGCGATACAGGAGGCCGGATATAGTCCCGCCGCGCTCGCATGAGCTTACACATCTGAAGGTCAGGCCACGAAGCCTTCGACTATCCCGTTTCTCGGGACCAGCCTGGCTCAGGGGCGGATAATCACACCGGCGGCCGCGCGTTCCCCTGCACTCGTGGAACGAGCAAGCTGGCCGGTCGGCGTCCCCGCAACAGACCATAGCGGCCAGCGTTACCAATGGACGGCACGACAGGCGACGCAATTTGTGCACAGTGTGAAAGACAACGCGGAGCACGGAAAATGAGCGGACAGCGTAACGACGGCGAAACTTCTCCCGAACACCTGAACGCGAGCCACGGCGCGGGCGGCCACCAAGACCATGCTGCGCACGCCGCGCAAGGTCAGGCCAGCGGGGATGCCGATGGCAATCACGCGGCGCACCACGGACATGGCCACGGTGAAATGTCCGAAGGTCCCGACGGCGCGCTCAGGGACCCGGTGTGCGGCATGTCTGTCACGGCGGATTCGCCATTTCGCAGCGAGCACGATGGACATCCGTATTTCTTCTGCAGTGCGTCATGTCAGAAGAAGTTTCGGGCGGACCCGTTGCGATATGTCAAACCGTCGACCAGCACGTCGGTTGAGGCTGCGCCGGAGGGCTCGATATACACCTGCCCGATGCATCCGGAAATTCGCCAGGACCATCCTGGCAACTGCCCGAAGTGCGGTATGGCCCTTGAGCCCTTGTTGCCCAGTCTCGAGGACGAAGAGAATCCCGAGCTGACGGATTTTCGACGCAGGTTCTGGTGGACGCTGCCGCTGACGGCCGTGGTGTTCGTCCTGGCCATGTTCGGCCACCGGCTGGGCTGGATGGAAGCGTCCACACAGAGCTGGGTCGAACTGGCTCTCTCGACTCCGGTCGTCGTGTGGGCGGGCTTGCCGTTCTTCGAACGTTGCACCCGCTCGTTCATCAATCGCAGCCCGAACATGTGGACGCTCATCGGACTTGGTACGGGGACGGCCTATGTCTATAGCGTCATCGCGACAGTCGTTCCAGGAGTCTTCCCGGAGGCATTTGCCGCACATGGTCGTGTGAGCGTGTATTTTGAGGCCGCGGCCGTCATTATTTCGTTGACGCTCGTCGGGCAACTGCTCGAACTGAAGGCTCGGTCGCAGACGTCCGCTGCCATCAAGGCACTGCTGGGACTGGCGCCGAAGACCGCGCGGCGTATCAACGCCGACGGCACAGAAGAGGACGTTCCACTGGCTCACGTCCATGTCGGCGACCTCCTTCGCGTAAGACCAGGCGAGAAGGTTCCGGTCGACGGCGTTGTGACGGAGGGTTCCAGCGCGCTCGATGAGTCCATGATTACGGGCGAACCTATTCCCGTCAGCAAGCGGGTGGGTGACCACGTCATCGGCGCGACCATGAATACCTCCGGAAGCCTCATCATCAAATCGGAGAAGGTCGGCTCCCAGACCATGCTGGCACAAATCGTCCAGATGGTCGCGCAGGCGCAGCGTTCCAGGGCACCCATGCAGCGCATGGCTGACAAGGTCGCGGGAGTTTTCGTCGTCGCGGTGGTCGGCGTCGCCATCCTGACGTTCGTCGCCTGGGGCTTTTTCGGACCCGAGCCCAGTTGGGTCTACGGGCTTATCAATGCCGTGGCGGTGCTCATCATCGCCTGTCCCTGTGCGCTTGGGCTGGCGACTCCCATGTCCATCATGGTCGCGAGTGGCAAAGGCGCGTCGAACGGTGTGCTTTTTCGGGATGCGGCTGCGATTGAGAACTTCCGGAAGGTCAACACGCTGATCGTCGACAAGACAGGCACCTTGACCGAAGGTCGCCCTGCCTTCGAACGCGCAATCGGCGTGAATGGATATGCGGAAGAGGATGTTCTCCGGCTCGCGGCCAGTCTTGACCAGGGTAGCGAACACCCGCTCGCTGCGACCATCGTGGATGCGGCCCGTGAACGGCGGCTCGCGTTCGAGAAGGTGGAGCACTTCGAGTCGAGCACCGGGATTGGCGTGCGAGGACTGGTCGGCAGCCGCAATCTCGCGCTGGGCAACACCACCCTCATGCAGGCCGACGGCATCGACGTTGGGACGCTCACGGAAAATTCGGACACGCTGCGTGCGCAGGGCGCCAGCGTCATGTATCTGGCGGTTGATGGAATGCTGGCCGGCCTGCTCGCGGTTTCGGACCCGGTGAAGGCAACGACACCCGAGGCACTGGCCCGGCTCAAGGAAGACGGTATCCGCGTGGTGATGGCGACGGGCGACGGTGTCGTGACCGCCAGGGCTGTCGCGACGAAGCTCGGCATCGGTGAATTCCATGGCGAGGTCAAACCAGCCGACAAGCTGGCGCTGGTGACGAAATTCCAGCAGGAAGGCAAGGTTGTAGCCATGGCCGGTGACGGTATCAACGATGCGCCCGCGCTTGCCAAGGCGGACGTGGGCGTCGCGATGGGCACCGGCACCGATGTAGCGATGAGCAGCGCACAGGTGACCCTCGTCAAAGGAGACCTGCGCGGCATCGCGCGAGCCCGGGAGTTGTCCGAGGCGACAATCGGGAACATGAAGCAGAACCTCGGCTTCGCGTTTGTGTACAACGCCCTGGGTGTGCCTCTGGCGGCAGGGGTACTGTATCCGTTCACCGGATTATTGCTGTCCCCGATGATCGCCGCACTGGCCATGAGCCTGAGTTCGGCATCGGTTATCACCAACGCGCTACGGTTGCGGAACGTGAAAATCTGACTTTTCGCAGAAGAAACCGGCGGCATTGAGCGCTGCCGTCATGATCGTAACCCATGAAACCAGGGGCGCCCCATGTCACTATCTCGCCGTCAATTCCTGCTGACGTCCGCTGCCGCCGCCTCGGCCGTGCTAACCGGATGCGCAGAATGGCCCTCAAGCGGTTCAAAAGAAGTCGCGAATGGAAATGTGAGCGGCACTTCGCGTCGCCTTATTGTCGATACCCGTTCGATCGAGGTCAACGGCCGTGCTGCGACGGTGTACGGGTTGCATCAGCCGGACGGCACGCGCGGCCTGTTCCTCGAACCGGGCGAGCGCTTTGCCGTGGAACTGGACAACCGCCTGCACGAACCCACCATTGTCCACTGGCACGGACAGACGCCCCCGTCCGATCAGGACGGCGTGACCCAGTTCGGCGTGCCGGCGCTTCAACCAGGGGAGCGGCGCGCCTATGATTTTGCCGCGCGCCCCGGCACCTACTGGATGCACTCACATCATGGTTTCCAGCATCAGAAACTGCTGGCCGCTCCACTGGTTGTGCGCACGGCCGACGATGTACGGGCTGACCGCCAGGAGGTGGCGATCTTTCTGGAGGATTTCCTGTTCCGCGATCCCGCCGAAGTGTTCTCAGAGCTGCAGAAGGGCAACGCAGATTCCAAGGGAGCCATGACCGGTCAAAAGTCGGGCGCGCAGCCCCACGGCATGGGTGGGATGGGCGGTATGCACGGCATGTCTGACATGGGTGGCATGGGTGGCATGGGTGGCATGGGTGGCATGGGCGGCAGTAGCATGCCGGATCAAATGCCCGGCATGAAGATGGACCTTAACGATGTCGATTTCGATGCCTATCTCGCCAACGACCGCACGCTCGACGACCCGGAAGTCATCCGGGTCGAGCAAGGCGGAAGAGTGCGCTTGCGGATTATCAACGGCGCCTCATCCACCAACTTCCACGTTGACCTCGGCTCGTTGCGAGGTACGGTCGCGGCGGTCGACGGCAACGCCGTCCAGCCGCTGACAGGCAGCCGCTTTGGTTTAGCGATGGCTCAGCGGATCGATATTCTCGTTGACCTGCCCAACGGGACCGGAGCGTGGCCGATTCTCGCCGTACGGGAAGGAGCCAGACAACAGACGGGGATTATTCTCGCCTCTAAAGGCGTCAACGTGGGCAAGGTCGCGGGGGCGACAGCCGCCGCTGGACCGGTGAGCTTCGATCAGGAACTGCGGTTGTCTGCGCTCAGGCCGCTGGCAGACCGTCCCGTCGATTCGCATTCTGTGCTGATGCTGACCGGTTCGATGCAGCCGTATACGTGGGGAATCAACCACAAGGGCTGGGACAATCGCGACACGGTGAAAATCCGCAGCGGACAGCGGGTGGCTATTACGTTCCAGAACACCACGATGATGGCCCATCCGATGCATCTGCACGGGCACCACTTTCAGATCGTCGCGCTCAATGGCAAAACGTTCTCCGGGGCGCTGCGTGACACGGTGCATGTCCCGCCGATGGCAAAGGTCACCCTGGCGTTCGATGCCAACAATGCAGGCCGGTGGCTGATGCATTGTCACAATCTCTATCACATGAAGTCCGGCATGATCACCGAAGTGCGTTACGTTTGACAGTCGGTCGGGCTACACGGGCATGCCTCTTTGTTTTTGGAACGGCCGGACCGCTGAACGGACGCGGATTTACGTCATCGCGGAGGACAGTTCGGTGGTTTGACGTGAAGGTTTTGGCAGGGATACGACGTTGGCAACCTGATGGCCCCCTGCCTCGTCGACTCATCGCCGGGGGCTTCCGAAGTCCGGGGCACCAGACTCGTACAGCCAGACAAGACGAGTAATGCAGCAAAAGTCACCGTAGTAAAACCTGCCACGCGACCGAATGGATTCACGTTGGGCTCCCAAAGACAGGCGATCTCGACACATCCGCGTCAGGCACGTCAAAGGGTAAGAGGCGGCGAACAGCAACAAGGCTCCGCGCTACCCGTCTCGACAGAGTGTGGAATTCGTCAATGCTGGGCTGCCCATTTCGATTCGGAAAGCTTATGGAGCTCCTTGTTGCGGGCGATGGTTGCTGCGCTCGGCGGGTAGTCATGCTTCCTGATTGGCAACAGGCCATCGTGATAGGCCTGAATCAGTTCCTGCCGGACCTGCTCCCGGGTCTTGCCCTGCGAAGCAGGGTTCCCGGATTGGCTCACGGTCGGAGCCGGCGAGACAGCGGCAGTGTTCGATACGGGATTGCTGTTTTGAGCGACGTTGGGATAGTCGTGGCCGCTATCGGCGAAAGCGGACGTGGCAGCAGATGCGGCGACAACCATGGCAGCGACAATTCGAATATTCATGTTTTCTCTCCGTTGCGAAACGTGGAGCCTCCATATGCGACTCCAATGAGACACATTCTGGAGAGGTGGCTCTGATTGAGCCGTGACGTGAAAATGATCTTTTGGTCACGCGGCGTTCATCTCCGATCGCACCACTCGAAGACGCGAAACCCGCGTACAAAAAAAGAGCCCGGCCAATCAGCCGGGCTTGCAAGGGATGGTCGCCGCACGAGAACAACGAATCTGCGTGGGCGAACCACCCGCGTGGACGGACGATGACGGCGTGTCGATTACGTTGTGCCTGGCAGCGGACTCGAGACGAGCACGGCGGCCACCATCAGCACGCCGACCAGTACGAGAGACTCCACATGCAGCACCATGCCAAATCGGCGAAGCGGCCCGCTCGGCACGGCCTTCGACGGATTTTTCAGCGTCGACAGAAGCGTCGGCATCTCGAAGAAACGATTGTGTCCGCCGAGTGCCGCGGCAACCAGTACGAGCGCAAGTTTGAGCATGAGCACTTGCCCGTAAGTCGACCCCAACAGATTGGCAGGAACATTGACTCCTCTCCAACCGTTGTACGCGCCGGTGCTGAACAGAACAATCAATGCATAGGTCGATGTGTCGGACAGCGACTGCACGAACGACGCGCTGGTGAGTCGTTCATTCCCAGGCGCATCGAGCAGGCGCGGCATCACGACATAGGTCGTCACCAGTACAAGCCCGACCCACGCACTAATGGCAAGCAGATGCAGCCAATCCGCCCAGACAGGCAGACTGAACAGTCCCGCATCGACAGGATGCCCACCGTTACTGCGCGCAAGCGCGACGCCAGCCAACGCCACCCATATCGCGAACGGGAAGCGGGCTTCGTTTCCTGACCTCACGAATGACAGTACGGCAATACCGAGCGTAAGAAACGCGCCAACCAACCACGCATGTCCAAAACCGGTTCCCGCAAGCATCGACCACACGGCCGGCCCGGCCTCCGATAGCGTTGAGTCGCTCATCAGTGCGCAATGCGCCCAGAACGAGAGCGTGCTCGCCAGCAACGAGACGATGGACGCTAGTCGAAGCGTGACGATAAGCCGCCGGCCGACCCGCTCCTGCCAGGTCGACTCGCCACGCGCAAGCCATTGGCCACTGAGCAGCGCACCGACGACGACGGCGAAACCGACGTTCTGAATGGCCACCGACACGAGTCGCAGGATGCCGAGGAACCCTTCGTTCATCACTTCACCTTGAACGTGTAGGTGCCCTTGGTCTTGTGTGCGTCGGCTGTCATCACGGCCCACTGAACCGTGTACGTACCCGAAGCCAGCTTCGGCACCGCGACTGTCATGACACGCGGATTAGCTCCGTCGACCTTTGCCTTTTCCTTCGTGACGGCGGTGCCGCTCGCGTCGGATACCTTCACCGAACTGAATGTCGGCTCGAGGTCTTCGTTGAAGGTCAGACGCAAAACGTCCGGCGCTACATCGACCGTACTGCCTGATGGGGGTGCTGCGCTTTCCAGTTTGCCGTGCGCAAACGCCGCGGCGGGTGCGAGTGCGATAGCGCTGGCCGCGGCGAGGCCAGCAAACCGGCTGAATGTGAAAGTCTTCATGTTCTTGCTCGTCTCGAATGGTCAAGGCGGGGCCGCAGAACAGCCGCACCCCGCCGGATGTCCTCACTGCTTCTGCAGCTTCGTCACGGTAAGTGCGCCGTTCACTTCCTCGGCCACGAAATCAATCTTGTCGCCGACCTTGACCTGCGAAAGCATCGCCGGGTCCTTGACCTTGAAGACCATCGTCATGGCTTCCATGCCAAGGTTTTCAAGCGGACCGTGCTTGATGGTCAGCTTGCCGTTGGCGGCGTCAACTTTCTTGATTTCGCCGTGCGACATGCTGTTTTTCGCGTCCTCGCTTTGCTTGGCGCCACCGCTCATGTCCATGTTGCTCATGTCGCCTGCTGCATACGCACCAGCGGAAACAACCAGTGCACAGCCCATCGCAATCGAAACAAGTGCTTTTTTCATCGTGCATTTCTCCAGAGTTGAGTTGATGAAGCGGATGGCCGGGTCACGCCCGACCTTGTTATGTTGTTCAGCTGTCCGGCAGTTCGCCGGTGTATTCGTAAGCTACGGTTCCCTTCGGGTGCTTGAACCAACCCGGGTCGCGGTAATCGTTTCGGCCGAGCCCCTCACGCACCTTCACGACCGTGAACATGCCGCCCATTTCCAGCGGCCCGAACGGTCCCGTGCCCGTCATCATCGGCAAGGTGTTGTCGGGCAACGGCATCTCCATCTCGCCCATCGCACCGCCCGTGCTACCCATCGCCATGTAGTCCGGCACCAGCTTGTTGATGCGCTTCGCGAGGTCTTTCTGCGGGACGCCGATGAGATTGGGTACCTGGTGTCCCATCGCGTTCATCGTGTGGTGCGACTTGTGACAATGGAATGCCCAGTCACCGGGACGATTCGCGGTGAATTCGATGGCGCGCATCTGCCCGACCGCCACATCGGCCGTAACTTCCGGCCAACGGGCCGACGGCGGAATCCAGCCGCCATCCGTGCCCGTCACTTCGAAGTGGTAGCCATGCAGGTGAATCGGATGGTTCGTCATCGTCAAATTGCCGAAGCGGATGCGCACGCGGTCGCCCGCGCGTACCGGCAGCGGGTCGATGCCCGGAAACACGCGCGAATTGAACGTCCACATGTTGAAGTCCGTCATCTCGTTGACGCGCGGCGTGTAGCTGCCAGGGTCGATGTCGTAGGCCGCCAGCAGAAACACGAAGTCACGGTCGACCGGCATCACGCTGCGGTCTTTCGGGTGCACGATGAACAGCCCCATCATCCCCATCGCCATCTGTACCATCTCGTCGGCATGCGGGTGATACATGAACGTGCCGTGCTTCTCGAGCTGGAACTCGTAGACGAAGGTCTTGCCGGGCGGGATGTGCGGTTGAGTAAGGCCGCCGACGCCATCCATGCCGTTCGGCAACAACATCCCGTGCCAGTGAACGGCGGTGTGCTCGGGCAGCCTGTTCGTCACAAAGATGCGAACCTTGTCGCCCTCGACGGCCTCGATGGTCGGGCCGGGCGATTGCCCGTTGTAACCCCAAAGATTCGCCTTCATGCCAGGCGCCATCTCGCGTACGACCGGTTCGGCCGTCAGGTGGAATTCCTTCCATCCGTTTTTCATCCGCCACGGCAGCGTCCAGCCGTTCAGCGTCGTGACCGGCGTATACGGGCGGCCGTTCGGCGGCACGAGAGGGGGTTGCGTGGTGGCTTTCGCCATGGTCGGCGCTTCGGGCAACGACGCGGCACCAGCCTTGCTGACCAGGGCCGCGCCCACCAGCGCTGCACCCGAGCCGTTGAGAAATTGTCGACGGGACACCATGTTATTTACCTTCCGAATCCATTGCCGGCGCCGATTGCGCCGCGGGAGCTGACGTCGATTGAAGCGCGGGCTGCGTGCTGTTGGGAGCGCTCATGACTACCGGTCGTTGCGGCGCCGGCTCTTTCGAATCCTGCTTGTCGCCGGCCTGCGGCAGACGGCCACCAACCGCCTGTTGGAGGTCCGTTTCCGCCAGCCAGTAGTCCTTCAATGCATCGATGTAGCTGTTGACTGCGCCGACCTGCTCCCGCGAATCGGCGAGCAACTCAAAGACGCTGGCGAGCATGCCGTTGTACCGAAGCAGAAGTTCGTCCGAGATGGTCTTGCGAATGGGCACGACCTCGTCGCGATAGTGCTTCGCAACGTCGTAGCTGGTGACGTAGGCCGAGTACGATTCGCGCACTTCGGAACGTGCATCAATCGCCGTCTGGGCAAGCTGGTTCGCCGAACGCATGTAAGTCGCTTCGGCCCGGGCGACCTTGGCGCTTCCGAAATCGAAAATCGGAATCTCGACGCTGATTTCGTAGCCGTGCTCGTGACCCTTGTCGGTCTCGTAGTTGTTCTGGTAACCGACGTCGAGCGCGTTGATGAACCGCGTGGCCTTGCTGAGCCCCATAGAAGACGCAACGCTTTGGGTCTGCAGCTTCGCCGCCTGGATGTCGAGGCGGTTCTGCATCGCATAGCTTTCCAGGTCGTTGAGGTCGGGCCTTTGCTTCGGCAGGTCGGGCAGACGGTCCGGGAGTGTGTATTGCGTACCCGCGCCCCACAGCCCCATGATTCGCGTCAGCTTTTCGCGTGCGACCACGGCTTGCTGGTGCGTCTTGGCTGACTGCGCCACCGCGTCCGCATAGAACGCCTGCTCACGGGCGTAATCGAGCTTGCTGAAGTTCCCGGCCTGACGCATGCGCGAAGCCAATTCCGCGCCGGCATCCGCCGAGTCTTTCACCTGTTCCGCGTACTTGGCCGCCTGCTCGGCGGCTACCGCGTTGACATACGCGCGGCGCGCCTCGGCCGCTATCTTGAGCATGGCGTCGGCGGTTTCGAGCTTCGTTTGCTCGAAGCGGCGCCCTTCGATATGCGCAGCGAACGGCAACGTCAGGATGCTGAGAACGTTCGCCGAGAACGTGCGGCCGATGTTCAGGTCGCCGTTGCCCGCGCGCGTCCGGCTGAACGTGAATCCCGGATTCGGGAGGCGACCAGCCTGTACCAGGTCGGCTTCCGACAGCCCCAGTTCGGCATAGGAAACCTGAAGACCGCGGTTGTTCAGCAACGCAACCTGGACAGCGTCGTCCATGCTGAGCGGCTTCGAGAGCAGTTCCTGCGTTCGTTTCGCCGCAGCGTCGCGGTCGGCGTCCGTCTTGACGATGACGGCGTCCTTGCCGAGCCGTTCCCTGGCAGTCGACGACACCGTATTGAACCCGCCGTCCTTGGAGAACGTCGTACACCCGGCGAGAAACACCAAGACGGCGACTCCCGCCCCCATTCGAGTAGAAACGAATCGTCGCATCATTTGGCGGGTTCCCCGTGCAACGAGTGGTTCGAATGGTTGTTGTTGGCCGGCTGGCTCGGCGTGCCACCGTGCTTCATGCCGCCCATAGACGGTTTGCCCTGGACAGCCTGATTCAGTTGCTGCCAGGTCGGGTTATCCGCGTCGCTATAGGGGCGATATCCCTCGAGGGCAGACGGGACGGTCACCGCCGGCACGGAGGCCGCTGCGTCGGTCGGGTCGGGAATTGTTGTCGTGGCGTGCACAAGCGCCGGCAAAGTAGCCGCCGCGCTCAGTAGCGCTGCAGTGATCAATCGCATACGTTTTCTCGTCGTGAGTCACCTGGCGGGTCCACGCAGAACCGCCAGTACGGATGGCACATCGCAGGTCATTGACCGCGATGGAGAACTAGACGAGAAGGCAGCGAGGAGGGCGTTCGATGCCGTCGGTCAGGAACGACACGACACCGGCGGAAGACGGCAGGGGAATGGCGACGCGGGTAGCGTCCGTGGATACGGCAACGACCGGTACGGCTGGCAGTCCTGTACCGAAGCAGCAGGATGCGCATGTCGAGCACGAATGCGCGTGGTGGGCGTTACCGTGGTAATGATGGGGATGGTCGTCGTCAGCGAACGCCACGCCATGCATTTCATGGTGGTGCTCTGACGCGGCCTGCTCCGCATGCTGGGTTGCCCCTTCTCCCGCGTCTGCATGCGCGGCAACACATTTCATCGAGATAGCCGCGAACGACTGAACCGGAAGGCTCAGTGCCAGCAACACAACGATGAAAAGTTTGCGCCAATACGACATGGGAGCGGAGTCTAGCACGCAGTGATAAAGGCTGTAAGTTCGAGAACGTGTCAGGGTGTAACCGATCGCTGTTTCGCTACGCGGTCACGACATTCGAGTTCAGCTTATCGTCGGATGGGTGACGACGGCGTGACCACAAAATGACCAAAATTTCATTGGCGGTCCCGGATTGGGGCGTGCCGAACGCTCCGGCAGTCGTTGGCACGAGGTGCCGATGCGGTACGCTTGGGGCGTTTCATGAAAAATCTGTCATGTAGCCGTCATTTTTCACTCATCCGGGCCGCCGTATGCTCCAAGCAGCACATTGACCGCGCGCATTCCCCGACAGCCATACGACATAGCCATGCGGATACTCATAGTCGAAGACGAACCGAAAATGGCGTCATATCTCCGCAAGGGGTTGATGGAAGCGAGCTACACGGTCGACGTCGCCGAAAACGGAAAGGACGGCCTGTTTCTCGCGCTGCACGAGAACTTCGACCTCATCGTGCTCGACGTCATGCTGCCGGAACTAGATGGTTTCGAGGTGCTCAAGCGCCTGCGGGAGCAGAAACAAACACCCGTGCTGCTGTTGACTGCCCGGGAGGCAGTCGAGGACAAGGTGGCCGGCCTTGAGCTGGGTGCCGACGACTATCTGCCTAAACCCTTTGCGTATGCCGAGTTCCTCGCCCGCATCCGGTCACTACTGCGGCGTTCACCACGGAATGCGCGGGACATGCTGCTCATTGCCGACCTCGAGGTTGACCTCATCAAACGGCGGGTGCGGCGTGGCGACACCCGAATCGACCTGACCGCACAGGAGTTCGCGCTGTTGCAGCTCCTTGCCGAACGCGAAGGCGAGGTGCTCACACGGACATTCATCACCTCCCAGATTTGGGACATGAATTTCGATAGCGACACGAACGTGGTCGATGCGGCCGTCAAGCGCTTGCGGGCAAAAATCGACAACTCGTTCGACAAGAAGCTCATCCATACAATTCGTGGCATGGGCTACGTGCTCGAGGACCGCTCGTGACGGTCCGGACCGACGCTCGCGCGTCGTATTCGCTGCTCAGGCGATTGACGCTCGCGTTTGCCCTCGCTGCCGGTCTGGTGTTCGCACTGACCGGAGCCTATCTCTACAGGTCGCTCTCCGCTGAGTTGCAACGACGCGATGACATCGAAATCAGCGGCAAGCTGAGCCAGTTCCTGCAGTTGGTTCGCCTGAGCGGTTCGACGAGCGTGGTTCGAGCAAACCCTGCGGGCTTTCATGAGGTGTTGCTGTCCCATCCGGGGGTGTATCTCGGCATCTACGACGGACAAAATGAGCCGTTGGTCGAACACACCGACAAACCTGGCAGAACATTGAAGGGTCTCGTCACAGAGACCCACCCCATCGGCAAGCCGTACGCCTGCTCGCCAGAGGGTATCGGACTTTCCCGGTGCATCGTTGCTGATGAGAGGCTGCCTTCCGGTGAACTCGTACACGTGTCACTGGTTCGAACGGCAGCCGACCGGCAATCGCTGCTCGAAAGCTATCGGGTAGATATCTGGTTTGCCGTAGCCGTCGGTGCCATCCTCGTCGGTGCGCTCGGCTACGCCGTTGCCCGTCGCGGACTTTGTCCCGTCAAAAGCATTGGCCGCCAGACGTCGACCATCGAGGCTCACAATCTGAACGAGCGCCTCGATATTCGTGGTGGACCTGTCGAGCTTCGAGAGCTGGCCGTCTCTGTCAATCGCATGCTGGACCGTCTCGAGCGCGCATTCGTGCGCCTTTCGCAATTCTCATCGGATCTCGCACACGACATGCGCACGCCGCTGGCGAACATCATCAGCTCATCGCAAATCACGCTGTCGCGCGCGAGGACGGCCGACGAATACGAGGCACTCATCGATTCGAACATCGAGGAATGCGAGCGCCTGCAGCGAATGATTGAGAACATGCTGTTCCTCGCGCGAACGGACAATGCCCAACTGCATCTCAAGGCGGTCGAACTGGACGCGGGTAACGAACTGCGCAGGCTGGCGTCGTACTTTCAGGGTCTTGCTGAAGACGCCGGGGTCCACATCGACGTGAAAGGGAACGCACCCGTTTTCGCCGACGCAACCTTGTTCAGACGAGCAGTCAGCAACTTGACATCGAATGCGCTCGACCATGCGAGACCAGGCTCGACCATTGAGCTGGCCGTGTCGGCGACTCAGAAATACTCCGTCGTCAGCGTAACAAACCAGGGGCCAGCCATCCCGGTCGAACAGCTCGACAAAATCTTCGAGCGCTTCTACCGCGCCGACGCATCGAGACATGGTGCCGCGAAAAACGCAGGGCTGGGATTAGCCATCGTCAAGTCGATCATGGAATTGCATCACGGAAAGGTTGATGTTGTGAGCGATGGCGTTCGTACCACCTTTACTCTTTATTTCCCGAGCGACGGTGCTGGACAAAATGCACGGTAACGGTAAGCCTATCCGGATCATGCCAGCAGTGCGAGCGATATCCGAGATAGTCCTATCGCGATCCTGCGATCCGGGCAATGGCCGACGTCGCGCGGAACCAGATCGTTAAATCTGCCTGGCAGCTCGGACTCAGCCGAATACCATGCCTTCCAGCTGGCCGGGTCCTTGACCTGGATCAATGAACCGTATCCACGACACCGCTTATCCGACGTTGAACTATCGGGACTACGTGGCGCCGGCTGTCGACGGATATTTGACGGTTGCCCGGTGAAACGGGCGGGCACACCCGACGAAGTTGCGAAAGTGGCCGCTCCGCTTATGGGCCCGATGGTGCGTGCACTACCGGCAGCGACATCCTGACGGATGGAGGCGTGCCGCGTCCTATTGGTTCGGACCGCTGGCACCGCGATAGTGTTTCGAAGGGCGGTTTCTACCTCGTTCAGCGACATTCGGAAGCTAGGGAAACACTGATCAATTCGGCTTGGCGGTCATCGCTGACGAGGCCAAGGGCGTTGTAGAAAGAAGCTCACGGAACGGACCCACGACGATGCAGCGGCAGATCGGTTTTGCGGAAGCGGAAAGTGCGGGCAAGAAGCGGGTGACCAAGCGTCAACGCTTTCTGGCCGAGATGGAGAAGGTCGTCCCTTGGTCGCGGCTGCTGTCGGTGATCGGGCCGTATTACCCGAAGGGCGAGCGTGGCCGGCCGCCGATTGGCCTGGAACGGATGCTGCGGATCTACTTGCTGCAGCAGTGGTACGGGTTGTCGGACGAAGGGCTTGAAGATGCGCTCTACGACAGCATCGCGATGCGCGCCTTCGCGGGCATCGACCTGGCGCGCGAGAACGTGCCGGACGCCACCACGCTGTTGAAATTCCGGCGCCTGCTGGTCGAGCACGCACTGACGCGAAAGCTGTTCGACGAGATCGGCATCGAGTTGTGCGAGCGCGGGCTGATGATGAAGGAAGGCACGCTGGTGGATGCGACGATCTTCGAGGCTGCGCCGTCCACGAAGAACGCCGGGAAGAGCCGTGACCCGGAGATGCATCAGACGAAGAAGGGCAACGACTGGTATTTCGGCATGAAGGCCCATGTCGGCGTCGACGCCGACTCGGGTCTGGTGCATAGCGTGGTCACCACGGCGGCCAACGAGCCGGACGTATCGCAGGCCCACGCCCTGCTGCACGGTCATGAGCAGGAAGCGTTTGGCGATGCGGGCTACACCGGCGTGGACAAGCGCGAGGAGATGAAGGGCAAGACGGTGAAGTGGCACGTGGCGCTCAAGCGCGGAAAGATCAGGGCGATGCAGGAAGGTCCGCTGAAGGACCTCGTGATCGCGGTCGAGCGAACCAAGGCGCAGATCCGCGCCCGGGTCGAGCATCCGTTTCATGTCGTGAAGAACCTGTTTCGTCATCGCAAGGTGCGCTACAAGGGTCTAGCCAGGAACACGGCACAGCTGTTCAGTCTGTTCGCGCTGGCGAACCTGGTGATCGCGAAAAATCAGCTGTTGTCGACTCATGGGAGCAATCCGTCATGTGTGTGAAAAACGCGGGAAGTGAGGCCCGAATACGAGCGAAACTCACCTCGCATGTCGTCAAATTCCTACGTCAATCTGAAAATTGCAACCTGCCTCGTCCGTTATGCGGACGACAGGCTCATTGATCAGCGTTTCCCTAGAGCGCCTCGCCGCCTGGCATACGAAAAAATCGAATCTTGAGGGCCCCCCAGCACGTTCACCGGGCTTAACTGACTTCCCTGTTCCATTGCTCCCCGGACCCCGACGCCCGGTCCGCAATTTCGAGGTCTGGGCATGGAGATGTGCAACGACGATCACGCCATCGAAAGGTACAAGGAAGGTTTTCATCACATATGGCCAGATAACGCACATTATCAGTCCGTCATCGAATTTGTTCTAAACTGGTAGTCATGAAAACGTGCGACACCCTCCCCATCGACAAAACCGAACGTGGCTTTCCCGACGAAGCCGAACTCGGGGTTCTACGCCGGAACCCCAGAAAATTCCGTCATTCCACATTGTGAACGTCAATCGGTTTGTTGCCTGACGTGCCGAGCGAGTAACTCAGTCGGTAAATGCCTGCCCGAACTGCCGTGCCCGCTTTACATCGTCGGTATGCAAGTAAATCGACGTGGTCGAAATCGACGCGTGACGCAGGTTATCTCGTACGGCGCTCAGCTCAACCCCTCTGGCGATCGCGTGGGTCGCATGGGTGTGCCGCATCCAGTGCGGAGAGGCCCGATGCAGCTTTTCAGCCAGCACCGGATGGTCGTTCTTGATAATCTGCGCGACGAGCCGAAAAAACCGGCGCATGACTTCCCACAGCCGCAAGGGCTTGATGCCGGCATCGGCGTCGTCAAGGCTGCCAATCAGGGACGTGGTCGGATTCCAGTGAGCACGGCTGACAGGAAGCCCCCGCTCCTGCAGATATCGGTCCAGCGCTGTGCGCGCTAGGGGTGTCAGGGTAACGCGGGCTGGCTTGCCGCCCTTGCCGACCACGTGCAGCCAGTGATCACCGGCTGCGTCGACTTCGATGCTGCGCAGTGTGGCGTCAGCCAGTTCGCTGATCCGCAGTCCCGTTGCGTAGCCGAAATCCAGCATGAACCGCAACCGTTGCGCAGCGGGCGCCTGCCAGCCGTACGACCACTCGAGCCCGTTGGCGATGGTGCGCGTCAGCATCCATTCTCCTTCGGTGAAAGCGTGCGAGGTTTCAAGAGCCATGGCGCGCTTGCTGCCGCGTACCTTGATGCCGGAGAATGGGTTGGCCACGACGTAGCGCTGCTCGACCAGCCAGCGGAACATGGCGCTGAGCACGGCAAGCGCATGCGCAATCGAACGGGCCGAGAGGTTGTCGACAAACGGGCGCCAGTCCGTTGATGTGCGCGGCCGCGGTGGCCCGACCCAGCGTTCTCGCGGTGTAGGTCTGCGCAGAAACGCCCTGTAGTCGGTGGCATCCCGGGTGGTCAGCGAAGACAGCGCCTTGCCGCGAGCAACGATGCCCCAGAGAATCAGCCGTTCGGCTTCCTTGCGGTAGGCCCGCTGCGTGGCCGGGGATTCGTGCAACGCGAGCCATGCCTGGATAGCGTCGTAATCGTTGTCGACGCCGAGGATGCAGGCCGACACCGGTGCGCGGAAGGCGCCGGCGGATCCGTCGATCTCGTGCGGTAGCCGTAGTTGCTCCCAAGGCGTCACGACTGACTGCCGATCCGCGATGATCAGTGCGCGGGCCCGCTCCGTGAGCGCCGGGTACGCGGCAAAGAAGGCCTCGATCCTTCTTGCACTGGCCGGCCCGAGACCCGGAATGACGGTCCACCACTGCCGGCGACGCGGAATCCGTACCGTGAGATCGGCCAGGGTCCGGATGCCGGCCGCGTGCAGGGTGCGGGCAGCGCGATTCGGCAGCCAGTGCGCAATGTCGTCGCCGATCTGCGGAGCTGGCGCAGGCATGATGCGCAGTAGCTCGACAGCCTGCGTGGTGGCGCGCGCATGATGCATACGCTTTTGGGCCGGGCATTCGAACAGCGTGGCCAGATCTGCCCGCTGTCGGTTACGGGCATAAAGTGCCAGTTGCCGGCGGATCTGGCCGATGACGCCGCGGGCTGACTGGCTGTGGCTGAGCCGATCTTGCATGTACCGGTGTGCCGCCTCACGCGAGGATGCGCCCTCGTACCAGGCACGCAGCGCTGCCAGTGCATCAGCATCAGGAAAGTCGGTCGGGATGTCGGCGGCGGACGGGCTCGTGGGGCGCGTTTTCATGTCATCGAGTTTAATATGGAAACAATGCCACAGAGATAATAAAGCTTATCTCTGTAGAATGCGGGAGTTCAATATTTCTGTCGTACCCCATGTCGTGATATCACAAAATTGAAGGATCTGACGTTGCGTGGAGAGGATGGTCGATGATCAACAAGAATAAGCTGCTCAGCGTCTTTTCCGACGCCGAACAGGAAGCCCTGTATGGCCTGCCTGATTTCGACGATGCGCAGCGGCTGGAATACCTGGCATTGACCGAATCCGAACTGGCGCTCGCCAGTAGCCGGCCCTCCATACCCGCGCAGGTCTATTGCATCTTGCAGATTGGCTACTTCAAGTCCAAGCACGCCTTCTTCCGCTTCGATTGGGACGAGGTTGAGGACGATTACGATTTCGTGTTGAGCCGCTATTTCCACGGCGAGCCGTTCGAACGCAAGCCGATCACCCGGCACGAGTACTACGCCCAGCGCGAACAGATCGCTGAACTGTACGGCTATCGACCGTGGGTGGCCGCCTTCCTGCCGCAACTCATGCAGCAGGCCGCGCAGATCGTACGTCGCGACGTGACACCGGGATTCGTCGCCGCCGAGCTCATCGTGTGGCTCAATGAGCACAAGATGATCCGGCCCGGCTACACGACCTTGCAAGAGCTAGTCAGCGAAGCCCTGTCCGTCGAACGTCGGCGGCTGGGCGACCTGCTCACCGGCGTATTGGACGAATTGACCCAAACCGCGCTAGACCAACTTCTGGTGCGCGATGATACTCTGTCGAAACTGGCGGCGCTGAAACAGGATGCCAAGAATTTCGGCTGGCGTCAGATGGTCCGCGAACGCGAAAAGCGCGGCACGCTGCAGCCGTTGCACGAAATCGCCAGGACGCTGCTGCCCCGGCTGGATATCTCGCAGCAGAACGTGCTGTACTACGCAAGCCTGGCGAACTTCTATACCGTCCACGACCTGCGCAACCTGAAGGCGGATCAGGCGCAGCTCTACCTGCTGTGTTACGCCTGGGTGCGCTTCCGACAGCTCACCGACAACCCGGTCGATGCGATGGCCTTCCACATGAAGCAGCTCGAGGAAGAAAGCAGCGCGGGCGCGAAACAGTCACTCATCGCCGAGCAAGTAAAACGCCATCGGGAAACGCCGCAGATCGGCCGCCTGTTGTCGCTCTATGTGGACGACAGCGTAGCCGATCCGACGCCGTTCGGCGAGGTGCGTCAGCGCGCCTATAAAATCATGGCCAAAGATGTGCTACAAAACACGGCGCAACGCATGACGGTCAAGCCGCTGAGTCAACTGGCACTACACTGGTTGGCGGTGGACGGCCTAGCCAAACGTATTCGCCGTCACCTGCGCCCCTTGTACGTCGAGCTCGACTTCGTCGGCACCTCCCCAGACAACCCGTGGCTCGCGGCGCTGGCTTGGGTCAAGGGGGCCTTCGCCAAACAGCAGCGCCTGTCACAACGACCGCTCGCCGAATGTCCCGCGGCCACGCTGCCGAAGCGCCTGCGACCGTACCTGCTGATCTTCGGCGCTGATGGTCAGCCGACCGGTTTGCACGCCGATCGCTACGAATTCTGGTTGTACCGCCAGATCCGGAAGCGCTTCCAGTCGGGAGAGATCTATCTCGACGACAGTCTGCAACATCGTCACTTCTCCGACGAGCTTGTTTCGATGAACGAGAAGGCCGACGCGCTGGCGCAGATGGAGATCCCGTTCCTGCAGCAGCCAATCGATGCCCAACTCGATGCGTTAGCGGCCGAGTTGCATGCACAATGGCTGGCCTTCAACCGAGAGCTGAAACAGGGCAAGCTTACGCACCTGGAATACGACAAGGATACGCAGAAGCTGATTTGGCGCAAACCGAAAACCGAGAACCAGAAGGTGCGTGAGCAGGCATTCTACGAGCAACTGCCATTCTGCGATGTTGCCGACGTGTTCCGCTTCGTCAACGGCCAGTGCCAGTTCCTGTCGGCGCTGACGCCATTGCAGCCGCGCTACGCGAAGAAGGTAGCGGACGCCGATAGCCTGATGGCGGTTATCATCGCTCAGGCAATGAACCATGGCAACCATGTCATGGCGCGCACCAGCGACATTCCGTACCACGTTCTGGATAGCACCTACCAGCAGTATCTGCGTCAGGCGACGCTGCATGCGGCCAACGACTGCATCAGCAACGCCATCGCCGCGCTGCCGATCTTCCCGTACTACTCGTTCGATCTCGATGCGCTGTACAGCGCCGTCGATGGGCAGAAATTCGGCGTCGAGCGACCGACCGTGAAGGCGCGTTACTCGCGCAAATACTTCGGACGAGGCAAAGGCGTCGTCGCCTACACGCTGCTGTGCAATCATGTCCCGTTGAACGGCTACCTAATCGGCGCGCACGAGTACGAGGCGCATCACGTGTTCGACATCTGGTATCGCAACACGTCGGATATAGTGCCGACTGCGATCACCGGCGACATGCACAGCATCAACAAAGCCAACTTCGCTATCCTGTATTGGTTCGGGTTGCGCTTCGAGCCTCGCTTCACAAACCTCGATGACCAGTTGCAGGAATTGTATTGTATCGACGACCCGGCGCTGTACGAGAAATGCCTGATTCAGCCGATCGGACAAATCGATCGGCAGCTCATCACCAGTGAGAAGACAAATATCGATCAGATCGTCGCCACGCTGGGCCTCAAAGAGATCACGCAGGGCTCGCTGATCCGCAAACTATGTACGTACTCGCAGGAAAACCCGACACGTCGCGCGATTTTTGAGTTCGATAAGCTCATTCGTACCATCTACACGTTGCGTTACCTGCGCGACCCGCAGCTCGAGCGAAACGTGCATCGCTCCCAAAACCGCCTCGAGTCTTACCATCAGCTTCGTTCGACCATCGCCCAGGTCGGCGGCAAGAAGGAATTGACCGGCCGCACCGACATCGAAATCGAGATCAGCAACCAGTGCGCCCGGCTGATCGCCAACGTCATCATTTTTTACAACTCGGCGATTCTGTCGCATCTACTGACGAAATGGGAGGCCAGTGGCAACGCCAAGACGCTGGCGCGGCTTACGCAGATATCACCGGCAGCCCGGCGGCATATCCTTTTGAACGGGCACTACACTTTTCAAAGCGACAACAAAATCGACCCGGACGCGCTCATTGCAGGGCTCGAATTGGAGTGATCGAATTTTCGGCGGTTCTGGCTTGGAATCCCTTATTCCTGTTACGGTGGAATACGATGCCACAACCAGGTAATCCTTTACCCCCAGCCGTGGTCAACACCTGGCGACTGAGCGTCGGCACGTCGCTGTTCGTGATCGATATCCTGGCCGACGGCAGCTGGCGACCGGCGTATATTGCGCCAAAGCGGCTGGGTGGCTGGACGATGGATGTGTTGCCGAACATGCCGCCGACGTTAGTCGATATCGCTCCCTCGGTACGCACCTGGGCGCGACAGTACGGCGCGAATGTAACGAACCGGCGCACGCCGGCGCGCCGGTTTCCCGCGCAAACCGCTTCTTCGAACAGGACGCCAGAATGAACATGCTGAAACGTCGTCTCGATGCGACAGACGAAAAGCTGCAGGAGCTGAAAACAGCCCGCAAAGCGGCAGCTAAGGCGCAGCGCCAGCAGGTCAAGCAAACGCGCGCGGATCGCGAGCGAAAGATCATGCTGGCCGGCGAGGCGTTGCTGCGGCGTGTCGATCGCGGCGAGTGGGATGAAGCCGATTTCCGCGCGATGATGGACGATTATCTGTCGCGGCCCGCCGATCGCGCGCTGTTCGAGCTCGACGATGTATAGCCTTTGATGTTCGACGTCGACGCACCGCACAGCCAGGTCGGCAAATGTTGATTTGATTCACGATGAAGGATGCCCGATGCTGCCAACGCTCCGCATGAACCGGAATTTTGTCGAGGCCTTGCTGGCCGAGCGCGCGCCCTGCTTTGCGATGGGACTCGTGGCCGAGGGCCAGACGCACTATGCTTGCCTGGCACTGCGGCCGGTGGATGACATTCCGAACGACGTAACACGCAGCGGTTTCAACTTTGGCCACTCGATACGCGGCACCGACGACTTCGAGGTCGTACACTTCGGCTTAGAGTTTTACGGCTACCGCATCTTCAATGCGCTGATCAATCCGAGCAACTTCATCGCCAGGACAATCCTGTCGCACATGGTCGACACGAAGGCGTTTTTCTTCTTCGCGGTCAACCCGTCAGGCGGTGTGACGGTGTTCAAGTCCGGCATCGGTGAATGCAGCCTGGACAGCATCGAGTCTAATCTCGAGCGGATACTGCGCTCGAGCACGTCCGATGCTCAGTACGACGCGGCGCTGACAACGTTCAGCGACCATCCAGATCCGGTCGGGCCGATGCTGCACTGGGTTTGCCGGGACTGCGAAGATTGTCTCGACCTGTCCCACAATGTAATCGAACTGGGCCCCGCGTAACGGTCCTGATGGTCCGTGTGACCGAGACCGTCATGTCACTCACCGGACGTCGCTCCAACATTCTTCGGCTGGAATAAGCCGATTAATGTTCACAATGTGGAACGACGGAATTTTCTGGGGTTCCGGCGTAGATCCCCATCCTGGTCAACAACCGCGACCGGGCTGCGGCGACAACGCCTGCCGACTGGATCAGCCCGAGCCATGCGCATGTACGCGGCCCCAGCTACTACCAATAAAGAGAACCCACCATGATGATGCAACAGACCCTGACCCAACTGCGCACCCTGAAGCTGGACGGCTTCGCTGACGGACTGGAAGAACAGTTGACTCAGCCCGGTGCGGCCAGCCTGAGCTTCGAGGAACGCTTGTCGCTGCTGGTCGACCGTGAAGCCAGTTGGCGTGACGATCGGCGCCGGACCCGACTGCTCAAACAGGCGCGCCTCAAGTATCCGCAGGCCGCCATCGAGGACCTCGACACCCGCTCCGGTCGAGGCGTGGACTCGCGCTCGCTCACGAGCCTGGCACTCGGCGACTGGGTCGAAGCCGGCTACAGCCTGCTCATCAGCGGCCCAACCGGCGCGGGGAAGTCATGGCTCGCTTGCGCCTTGGCGCAGTATGCCTGCCGGCGCGGGCACTCCGCGTTGTACCTGCGTGTGCCGCGACTCGGCGAGGAACTGCGCGTGCTGCACGGCAACGGCGGCTTCACCAAATGGCTGCTGCAGGTCGCCCGCGTTGATGTTCTCCTGCTGGACGATTGGGGAATGGCTCCCCTCGACGCGATGGTTCGAAACGACCTGCTCGAGATGATCGATGACCGCGCGGCGGGCAAAGCCACAATCGTGACCAGCCAGTTGCCGATCGAGCACTGGCATGGATGGATCGGTGACGAGACCATCGCCGATGCGCTGCTCGACCGCCTCATGCAGCGTCATCACCGGATCACGCTTACCGGCGAATCGCTCAGAAAGACATCCCCCAAACCCAACGTCCTGGAGCCCGAACTCGACCAGAACTGACAAGGAAATCTACAATCGACACTGCGGGGATGCGGCTATTTTCTTGGACTGATTTACGTTGCTAACCCAAGGCTTTCACGGTACTCGATGGGGCTGAGATAGCCAAGGGAGCCCTTGATCCGTTTCTCGTTGTACCAGCGAACGTAGGCGTCCAGTACCTCAACGAACTCCGCGATGGTCGTCGAACGCCAGTCTCCTGGATAGAACATCTCGGTCTTTAGCCTGCCGAAGAATCCCTCACAGGCCGCGTTGTCCGGTGAACAGGCTTTACGCGACATGGAGCGGATCAGCTTAGCCTTTGCAACCCGCGATAGCCAGCCAGGCCAACGGTAGTGGCCACCCCGATCGGAATGCACGATCGGCGTCTCGTCGTCCTCGGTCACGGTCTCGATAGCCGCATCTAACATGGAATTCACGAGCTCTGCGTCGGGGCTTGTGCCAATCGACCAGCTGACTACCATCCCATCGAAGCAGTCGATCATGGGCGATAGATATACCTTCCCCGCAGGAATCTGGAACTCGGAAATATCCGTCACCCACTTTTCGTTGGGGGCGTTCGCGTGGAAATCGCGATTGATGATGTTATCTGGGGCAGGGCTGATTTCCCCGATATAAGAGCGATATCGGCGCCGCTTGGGCCTTGCTGCGTGGAGGCCGCCTTGTTTCATGAGGCGACGCACGACTTTCTCCGATAGAAACACCCGTTGCCTGCTAAGCGCTGCTTGCACCCGACGATAGCCGTAGGATCGGTGATTGTCCTCGAAGATCTCTGCAACGGTACGACGGACATCTGCATATTTGTCGGCAACCCGTATGGGCGACCGATGATAAAAATAGGAGCTGCGCGCCAGGTCCAACCGCTCAAGCAGCTCAGTCAAACCGTATTCTTCTCTCAGGGCGTCAACCAGCGTCGTCTTCTCCCGATTGCTCAGGAGTGACAGGTCGACGCCCAGGTCTTTTTTTACGAGTTCATTCGCCTTCTTCAACAGGTCGTGTTCAAGCTTCAGATTGCGAATGTCGCGCCGGAGCTCTTCGACCTGCCGCTCCAGTTCGTCCCGATCCGTCTCTGATGGTGATCCCTTGTCGCGCTTCATGGATGCAGGGGCCCCTCGGCCGAGTAACTGGTTCTTCCAGTTGTACAGCGACACCCTGTCGACGTCCAGCTTTTGCGCCACCGCCTGTGCACTTCCTTCCCGTGTGCACAGTTCGTACACCGCGAGCTGCCTGGTCGCCAATGACACGGCCGGTCGGCCTGCCTTGCCAACCACGCGTTTCCTGGTTTCCGGATAGCGCTCGCGAACCCACGCCGTCAGTATCTGGCGACAGGGATAGCCTAATGCCCTGAGGGTGAAGCTGAAGCTGCGCCCGTGATTGACGTAATGCTCAAGTGCCAGGTTCTTCTGTTCTTCTGAGTACTTCGGCTTTACGCGAACATACTCTTTCTGCAGATCGCCACTCTTCTCGAATTCCTCGCACCACGCCTTGAGAGAATTCTTCGTCGGGTAACCCAACTGGCGGATTGTCGCCTTGACGCGCTTTCCGAGTTTCAGGTACAGCTCGACCGCCCGAACGCGGTCTTCGTATGAATACATGGACTACCTCCAAAGTAGTCCAAGATTTTGTCCGCATCCCCGGTGGGTCAGTTCTGCGTGGACATCAACACACCAACGGGCTATTGCGTCAGTTTCTGCCCAAGGGCATGGACCTATCGGGCATCACCCAGATGCAGTTGAACGACATCGCCAAATTAATGAATGGGCGCCCACGTCAGACGCTCGGCTGGAAAACGCCGGAAGAAGCCATGGCCATGGAGTTGGCTGCCGCCGGATTGGCTAAACGTTGCACTTGACTCTTGAGACCGCCGTGTATGAGGCGATCGAAATTCAGAATTCGAAGTGTTGAGCCGTTCGTGGCAACGGAGCGCGAACTGAGTCAGAGGCTCTGCTAATCACGGGGGCGCCTCTTGACGACGACGTTACGCAGTTGCGGCCAGATTAGTTTGAGCACGGCCTTGTCGGACGGAAAATGGCCCGCGCCTTTACGAACTTCCGAGGCAGCATCTCCCCGTGACTCAATCGCACGAGTGCGAGATGCAGTTTTCCGTTATGGTTGACCGGAGTAGAACTTGGCGGCCGCTTCGATCTCGTCGCGAGTCATATTTCTCGCAACGTTGCGCATTTGCTCGCTGGTATCGTTATGTCGTTCCCCTCCTGCAAACGCCAATAGTTGCTGGCGTATGTAGACGAGCGGCTCACCCTCCAACCACGGCGCACCTAGCTTGTTTTCAGCGGCTCCGTGACAAGAGGCACAGGGAGCAATATTCCGCATTGGGGAACCCGTCGCAACGATAGCGGGTGCAGGCACTGCAGACGCGCCGACCCGAACGCGAGGCAGCGAGGCGTAATATGCCGCCAAGTCCTTCATGTCCTGATCGCTCAAATTCGTAGCCATGGGGGTCATCACGGCGTTCGTGCGGGCTCCGCTCTGGAAATCTTTCAACTGCTTATACACAACACTTTCGTACTGCCCTGCGAGATTCGGTGAGTTTGCGAAGCTAAGTCCCTGCGGCCCATGACACATCGTGCATCGCAGTGAGAGCGTCGCACCGCGTCCAATCGAAAGTCCATCCGTTCCCGCGAAGGTCTGCGGAGTAAGCACTGCCGTGCTTGTCTTCGTGGACGAAACCACGGGCTGCGAGACGAGCCATTGCTGCGGCACCCCGGCCGCGCTACAGATCGCGTTCCACAGTCCTTTGAACTGCGGGTCGGTCTGGGCCGACGGTAACCACACGAACCCTATCAGGGCCGAGACGCCGGCAACTGCGACTGTCAGCCCTACGCTCACGGTGAACCAACGGTTGCGCAGCGAGAACAGGCGCGCTTCGGGTGACGGTGGTGTCCTCATCGCTGCCCTCCGATCCAGACGGCCGGCACGGAAGTCTGAGGGAGCGCCAACAACTGCGCAATCGGGTAGCCATAGTTCACTACGGTAAGTCCGATCATCAGCGCGATCCAGAGTCCGAAGCTATTGAGCGCAACCGGGAGGGTACGAGGAGGATGCACTGCCACGCTAAATTCGAAGCGACGCGCGGGTTCAATTGCGCCCCGGTGCCCCCTTGCAAGCACGATAAAGAACAACACCGCCGAAGCGACCAGAATCAGAGCACCGACGAACGAGAGCACAACGGTGATAGCCTCGGGCGCAATCGCGGGGTCGCTGTAGTCGAAAAATGCCATGCGACGCGGCATACCGAGGATGCCGGCATAGTGCCACGGGAACGTCGTAACGATCATCCCGACAAACCACGTCCAGAGCTGCCATCGAATGAGCCGCACGCTCCTAAGCGAGCGCCCTGTGAGTTGCGGCCATAGTTCGTAGGCAATCGCGAAGTACATGATGACGATGGCGCCGCCGAAAATCAGGTGGAAGTGCCCCGTGATCCATTGCGTGTTATGGATCGTCGAGTCGAGCTGGTAGCTCATGTTGATAAGGCCGCCGGCGCCACCGAAGCCCAGCATCACGAACGAGAACGCCACAGCCAGCATCATCGGCTCGTGCCACGGCAGCGCGCGTATCCAGCCAAACGCGCCCTTGCCGCCGCGCAGTCGGCCTGCAATTTCCACGGACGCGCAGATCGTGAAGACGGTGAGCAGCGTGGGCACCGCGACGAGCGCCGTGAACACGGACTGCAGGAACTTGAAGCCCGATCCCACTTGAGGGTCCGCGAACAAATGGTGAATGCCGATCGGCATCGCGACCACGAGAAAGAGGATGAACGAGATGCGCGCCATCTCATCGCTGTAGAGCCGGCCCCCCACGGCGCGCGGCACGAGCGTGTAGTACGCGATATAGGCCGGCATCAGCCAAAAATAGACGATGGCGTGCAGCGTCCATGAAAAGAATACGCGCGCGAGGCCCGAATCGATGGTGGATCTGAGACCCAGCGCGACCGGCAGAATCTGAAACAGGATTTCGATGGCGGCGCCCACCGCCGTCCATGCCCACAGGTACGAGCCCGCGACGTTCGCGAACATGGGCAGCGGCACAGGCGTACCTGGATTCGCCTTCTTCCAGACATGCAGGTTCACGGACATGAGTGCCACCCAAATCCATGATCCGACCACCACGAGTACCACGCCAATGTAATAGAAGGGGTTGCCGATCATGGGCGGATAAAACGTGTAAAGCACCGAGGCACGCCCCATAGATACCGGCACCATCGCCACAATCGAGCCTACCGCTACGAGCCACCAGCCGGCCCATGCCCACCGCTTACCGACCAGCCGCTGCGCAAGCGAGAGCTCGGTGATCGCATAGCCGAACCCCATAGCGATCAGTGTCGGAAATACGTATGCCATCACGGAGCCGTGCGCCGTCACCGAACGGTAATACAGCTCAGGCGCGGACAACCAAGCATGCA
The DNA here is from genome assembly GCF_029633825.1 of Burkholderia contaminans. Classification (NCBI taxonomy): domain Bacteria; kingdom Pseudomonadati; phylum Pseudomonadota; class Betaproteobacteria; order Burkholderiales; family Burkholderiaceae; genus Burkholderia; species Burkholderia contaminans. The sequence continues at coordinate 150,213 of NZ_CP090645.1, forward strand.
GCGGACTGCGCACGTACATTTGCCAGGCGCCCAACAGCAATGCCACCCCGAAGGTCGCGAAAGCGAACCAGAAATGTGCGAGCACGAGTCGTCGGTTATTTAACACAGCTGAGCCTCCGTGCACCGGCCGCAAGTTTGTCGAATTCGGCGGCCTCGATCACCTTCACATTTGCCCACATGCCCTCATGCCCTGTCCCGCAATACTCATGACATGGCATCAAGTGGTCTCCCGGCTCGTTGAACGTACTGCGGAACGTGGAGATGTAGCCCGGCTCGACCATCGAGTTAATGTTTGTATTCGCGATCAGGAAACCGTGAACGACATCCGCGCTCGTGATCCTGAATGTGACAGGAGTACGGGCCGGCACGAGAATACATTGCGGCGTGAATGAATACTGCTGCGCGACCACGCGTACCGTCACCGAACCGTCCGCCTCGCGTGCGGTTCCGAGATTGCCTTCTATAAATTCTCCGGACACGTGCAGCGTGGTCGGATCGATGGTTTCTACTCGCGACGGGGGCATCATTGCCCAGTGCAAACCGGTGAAGACCACTATTGCGACAAGCAGCAGTACAAACGCCACCGAGAACATGGCCCAGCGCCGCTCAGTACGGACTGCTATTGCATGGCTGTCGGCATGATTCGCCGGCGCCGTCGGAGGCGTGTTTTGGGTGTTCGACATGGGCTCGGATTTACTGGATAACGCCGCGAGGCAAAAACACCAGAAAGTAGAACGCAAACCACATTGCGATCACGATAAACGTCGCGATCCCGGCCAGCGCAAGTGCCCCCTTCGGTCCCATGCGCACGATGTCATCGACGTGCTGCTCGTCGTCCGATAGACGCCGGGCGATCGGCGCTTGGGGTATTCCGTCCTCAGTTGAGTCGCTCATGAGTTCCCCTCAGTACAGCGGTGCCGAACGCAATGCGTTGGCATCTTTGGCTGACACAGGCATGCCGCGGTTACCCCATGCAGTGCGGATGAACGTAACGACCGCAGCCACCTCGTCGTCGGACATCGATTGAGCGAAGGGCGGCATGCCGTAAGGCATGGGGTTCTTCGCAGTGCCCGGCGCATACCCGCCATTGAGCACCATCCGTATCGGATTCACGGCGGACACCATCTGGATAGACTGATTGTTCGCGAGCGGCGGGAAATCGGGTAGCTTGCCCTCCCCGTTCTTGCCGTGGCAAGTGGCGCACTGTGAATCGTAAATCTTGCTGCCCACCCTGAAGAGTCGATTTCGCTCATCGCGTGACATTGATGAAGTGGGTTCGGCGGCTCCCTCGCCACCGTGCTGCGGCAGTGATTTCAGATAGACCGCCATCGCCCGGACGTCGTCGTCTGAAAGGTACTGAAGGCTGTCGTACACAACTTCGGCCATCGGACCGTAGACAGCGCCCCGCCGCGACACGCCCTTTTGCAGCAGGTCCGTAATGTCTGCAATGCTCCACGCGCCGAGGCCCGCTTCTCGACTAGACGTGAGCGATGGTGCGTACCAGTCCTGCATTGGGATGAGGCCACCTTCAAACGCCTTCGACTCCGAACTGCCCCCCAACGCGTTTATCGCGGTATGGCACATCGAGCAGTGGCCGAGGCCTTGTACGAGATATGCGCCACGATTCCATTCAACGGACTTCTCGTGATCGGGCTTGTATACACCCTCACGAAAATACAGCGTTCGCCAGCCAAGCAGTAACTCGCGATTGTTGTACGGAAACCTCATATCGTGCGGACGATTCGGCCGCCTGACGGGCGGCACGGACATCAGGTAAGCGTAGATGGCATCGCTATCTTCGCGTGTGACCTTCGTGTATGCAGCGTAGGGCATGGCGGGATACAGGATGGAGCCATCGCGGGAACGTCCCGTGTGCATCATCGCGTAGAACTCGTCGGAACTCCATCGGCCGATCCCGGTTTCGGCGTCTGGTGTGATATTCGGTGAGTACAACGTCCCGAACGGAGTGGGCATCGCGCGACCGCCCGCGAAGAGTTTGTCGCTGGGTTGCGTATGGCATGCTATACAGTCGCCGGCACGCGCAAGATATTCACCTCGCTTGATGACGTCCACCTTGGCGGAACCGTCTTGCGCCACCGCGAGCCTCGGGGGGGCGATTATCAAGGCCGCAGAGGCGGCGATGGTGGTCAAGCAAACGCGTAGCGCCTTGCTCATCCGGCTAACCGGAAGTGAACCGAACGAACGACTGAACCGGAAAGACCTGGTACGCACCGTGAGCTCCGTCATTGAGGTACGCTCCCGCAAGCAATCGGCAACTTCACGCTTCCCGCAGTCGCAGGCGCCGAGTTCGCCGCACCGGGCAATGACGAGAGCCAGGCAGCGACGGCAGTGATGTCGTCGTTACCAAGACGCGAGGCGATGTCGTGCATACAGTCTGGTGCTGTCGAAACTCGCGTTCCGTAGCGCCAGGCGCCGAGTTGGGCACTGATATATTGCGCATGGAGGCCGAGCAACCCAGGAATGGCCGGCTCCATACCCGTAAGCGATGCGCCGTGACAAGCAGCACAAGCCGGGATGTTGCGCGTACGGTCGCCGTCATTCACGAGTTGCTTGCCGCGCCGCAGTAGTTCCGCGCTGACGGCAGGGGCTGTGGCAGGCGGGTACGGCGGATGCTGGGCCGCGAAGAAATCGGCTATCTTTCTTAGATAGGCGTCCGGTAGATACGCCAAGAGATAGTTCATTGGCGGGTACTGGCGCTGGCCATCGCGGAATGCCTTGAGCTGATTGAACAAATAGCCGGAAGGCTTACCCGCCAGACGGGGAAAGTAATCGTTATTGGTCCCCTCCCCGGCTTTGCCATGGCACGCCGCACATGCAAGCACCCGTGCTTGCATGGTGTCCGGCGCGCGTTCCGTGGGTCTATCCTGCCCGAAGACAAAGCAGGAGGGAACGGCGCACAACAGTATGGCTCCTGCGAGTCTTCTCAGCATTGTTCGCAACGCCTGTTGTCATGGCTGTGTGGTGATTCTACTCATCTGTATCCATAAACCGCAAGTTCCAAAACAACGGCGACGGACACAAATTACTCAACGTCCATTCCTGCTCCGCGGCGGCTCACACTCGACGCCGTGATCGCCATCTGCAGCAGACCCGACCAGCGCGTCAACGTTCTGGGTTGCCCTTGAAATAGCCCCGGGGTGCAGAAGCCAGCGGGGCATCACGCTATTTCGAAGAACGAGATGAGTGGACAGCGCTGCAACATCTTCGGTGACAGCCGTCGGAGACCGGGCAGCACGTCTGTCCGGTGAGCGTTGGGCTCACGCCACCACGCTGCCACAATAGCACTAGGATAATCGCGACAGCACGTCGCCATGATGACAACGGATCGCCGAAGGGTCCGTTTGATCGGCCAGTCTCATTGCGGAACCTCGTTCTCCACCGGGCCATTGCCGATACGACGGCCGGCACATTTCTGCTGCATCACCCGAGCCGAGCGGAGCGCCTCCCACGTATGCGCCGACTATGTCTCCAACGTCTAATCCGGCGCGGCAGGCTACTAATCCCACCATCGGCTCGGCCAGCCGGCTCGCACACACTCGCGATCCCGAGCGTGATCGTTAAGCGCGTCTCGCCGCAGTCGAAAAACAGAGCGTCTGAGCTAGAACTTAACCGACGTGCCAGCCGAATTATGTTGACATTTGTCAAACGCAGCATCTAAAGTTCAATCGCGGCACGCTTTATGCGGTGGCATGTTACATATGCGAGTTCTCTTTATCAAGCTGAGGCCATAAGACGCTGTATGCCGCCATTGCACGGTGAATATAGCTGACGTGTTGGGTTGCAGCTCGCGTCCGATAAAAGGCAACGAGGATTGAGCATGAAGAAGGTACTTCTCGCGGAACGTCATGCGATCACGCGTGACGGAATTCGGTACATCCTTCAAGAAACTGGGGAGTACCAAGTCGCTCGCGAGTTGCCTGATGGAAATGCACTGATTGCGACAGTCAGAGATGAAACATTCGACATTGCGATCGTCGACCTCATTAGTATAGGTGCTCGCTCGACCGAATTGATCAGCCAAGTCGTATCCTGCACCCCAATGATGGGGATCTACGCCGGAACCCCAGAAAATTCCGTCGTTCCACATTGTGAACATTAATCGGCTTATTCCAGCCGAAGAATGTTGGAGCGACGTCCGGTGAGTGACATGACGGTCTCGGTCACACGGACCATCAGGACCGTTACGCGGGGCCCAGTTCGATTACATTGTGGGACAGGTCGAGACAATCTTCGCAGTCCCGGCAAACCCAGTGCAGCATCGGCCCGACCGGATCTGGATGGTCGCTGAACGTTGTCAGCGCCGCGTCGTACTGAGCATCGGACGTGCTCGAGCGCAGTATCCGCTCGAGATTAGACTCGATGCTGTCCAGGCTGCATTCACCGATGCCGGACTTGAACACCGTCACACCGCCTGACGGGTTGACCGCGAAGAAGAAAAACGCCTTCGTGTCGACCATGTGCGACAGGATTGTCCTGGCGATGAAGTTGCTCGGATTGATCAGCGCATTGAAGATGCGGTAGCCGTAAAACTCTAAGCCGAAGTGTACGACCTCGAAGTCGTCGGTGCCGCGTATCGAGTGGCCAAAGTTGAAACCGCTGCGTGTTACGTCGTTCGGAATGTCATCCACCGGCCGCAGTGCCAGGCAAGCATAGTGCGTCTGGCCCTCGGCCACGAGTCCCATCGCAAAGCAGGGCGCGCGCTCGGCCAGCAAGGCCTCGACAAAATTCCGGTTCATGCGGAGCGTTGGCAGCATCGGGCATCCTTCATCGTGAATCAAATCAACATTTGCCGACCTGGCTGTGCGGTGCGTCGACGTCGAACATCAAAGGCTATACATCGTCGAGCTCGAACAGCGCGCGATCGGCGGGCCGCGACAGATAATCGTCCATCATCGCGCGGAAATCGGCTTCATCCCACTCGCCGCGATCGACACGCCGCAGCAACGCCTCGCCGGCCAGCATGATCTTTCGCTCGCGATCCGCGCGCGTTTGCTTGACCTGCTGGCGCTGCGCCTTAGCTGCCGCTTTGCGGGCTGTTTTCAGCTCCTGCAGCTTTTCGTCTGTCGCATCGAGACGACGTTTCAGCATGTTCATTCTGGCGTCCTGTTCGAAGAAGCGGTTTGCGCGGGAAACCGGCGCGCCGGCGTGCGCCGGTTCGTTACATTCGCGCCGTACTGTCGCGCCCAGGTGCGTACCGAGGGAGCGATATCGACTAACGTCGGCGGCATGTTCGGCAACACATCCATCGTCCAGCCACCCAGCCGCTTTGGCGCAATATACGCCGGTCGCCAGCTGCCGTCGGCCAGGATATCGATCACGAACAGCGACGTGCCGACGCTCAGTCGCCAGGTGTTGACCACGGCTGGGGGTAAAGGATTACCTGGTTGTGGCATCGTATTCCACCGTAACAGGAATAAGGGATTCCAAGCCAGAACCGCCGAAAATTCGATCACTCCAATTCGAGCCCTGCAATGAGCGCGTCCAGGTCGATTTTGTTGTCGCTTTGAAAAGTGTAGTGCCCGTTCAAAAGGATATGCCGCCAGGCTGCCGGTGATATCTGCGTAAGCCGCGCCAGCGCCTTGGCGTTGCCACTGGCCTCCCATTTCGTCAGTAGATGCGACAGAATCGCCGAGTTGTAAAAAATGATGACGTTGGCGATCAGCCGGGCGCACTGGTTGCTGATCTCGATTTCGATGTCGGTGCGGCCGGTCAATTCCTTCTTGCCGCCGACCTGGGCGATGGTCGAACGAAGCTGATGGTAAGACTCGAGGCGGTTTTGGGAGCGATGCACGTTTCGCTCGAGCTGCGGGTCGCGCAGGTAACGCAACGTGTAGATGGTACGAATGAGCTTATCGAACTCAAAAATCGCGCGACGTGTCGGGTTTTCCTGCGAGTACGTACATAGTTTGCGGATCAGCGAGCCCTGCGTGATCTCTTTGAGGCCCAGCGTGGCGACGATCTGATCGATATTTGTCTTCTCACTGGTGATGAGCTGCCGATCGATTTGTCCGATCGGCTGAATCAGGCATTTCTCGTACAGCGCCGGGTCGTCGATACAATACAATTCCTGCAACTGGTCATCGAGGTTTGTGAAGCGAGGCTCGAAGCGCAACCCGAACCAATACAGGATAGCGAAGTTGGCTTTGTTGATGCTGTGCATGTCGCCGGTGATCGCAGTCGGCACTATATCCGACGTGTTGCGATACCAGATGTCGAACACGTGATGCGCCTCGTACTCGTGCGCGCCGATTAGGTAGCCGTTCAACGGGACATGATTGCACAGCAGCGTGTAGGCGACGACGCCTTTGCCTCGTCCGAAGTATTTGCGCGAGTAACGCGCCTTCACGGTCGGTCGCTCGACGCCGAATTTCTGCCCATCGACGGCGCTGTACAGCGCATCGAGATCGAACGAGTAGTACGGGAAGATCGGCAGCGCGGCGATGGCGTTGCTGATGCAGTCGTTGGCCGCATGCAGCGTCGCCTGACGCAGATACTGCTGGTAGGTGCTATCCAGAACGTGGTACGGAATGTCGCTGGTGCGCGCCATGACATGGTTGCCATGGTTCATTGCCTGAGCGATGATAACCGCCATCAGGCTATCGGCGTCCGCTACCTTCTTCGCGTAGCGCGGCTGCAATGGCGTCAGCGCCGACAGGAACTGGCACTGGCCGTTGACGAAGCGGAACACGTCGGCAACATCGCAGAATGGCAGTTGCTCGTAGAATGCCTGCTCACGCACCTTCTGGTTCTCGGTTTTCGGTTTGCGCCAAATCAGCTTCTGCGTATCCTTGTCGTATTCCAGGTGCGTAAGCTTGCCCTGTTTCAGCTCTCGGTTGAAGGCCAGCCATTGTGCATGCAACTCGGCCGCTAACGCATCGAGTTGGGCATCGATTGGCTGCTGCAGGAACGGGATCTCCATCTGCGCCAGCGCGTCGGCCTTCTCGTTCATCGAAACAAGCTCGTCGGAGAAGTGACGATGTTGCAGACTGTCGTCGAGATAGATCTCTCCCGACTGGAAGCGCTTCCGGATCTGGCGGTACAACCAGAATTCGTAGCGATCGGCGTGCAAACCGGTCGGCTGACCATCAGCGCCGAAGATCAGCAGGTACGGTCGCAGGCGCTTCGGCAGCGTGGCCGCGGGACATTCGGCGAGCGGTCGTTGTGACAGGCGCTGCTGTTTGGCGAAGGCCCCCTTGACCCAAGCCAGCGCCGCGAGCCACGGGTTGTCTGGGGAGGTGCCGACGAAGTCGAGCTCGACGTACAAGGGGCGCAGGTGACGGCGAATACGTTTGGCTAGGCCGTCCACCGCCAACCAGTGTAGTGCCAGTTGACTCAGCGGCTTGACCGTCATGCGTTGCGCCGTGTTTTGTAGCACATCTTTGGCCATGATTTTATAGGCGCGCTGACGCACCTCGCCGAACGGCGTCGGATCGGCTACGCTGTCGTCCACATAGAGCGACAACAGGCGGCCGATCTGCGGCGTTTCCCGATGGCGTTTTTACTTGCTCGGCGATGAGTGACTGTTTCGCGCCCGCGCTGCTTTCTTCCTCGAGCTGCTTCATGTGGAAGGCCATCGCATCGACCAGGTTGTCGGTGAGCTGTCGGAAGCGCACCCAGGCGTAACACAGCAGGTAGAGCTGCGCCTGATCCGCCTTCAGGTTGCGCAGGTCGTGGACGGTATAGAAGTTCGCCAGGCTTGCGTAGTACAGCACGTTCTGCTGCGAGATATCCAGCCGGGGCAGCAGCGTCCTGGCGATTTCGTGCAACGGCTGCAGCGTGCCGCGCTTTTCGCGTTCGCGGACCATCTGACGCCAGCCGAAATTCTTGGCATCCTGTTTCAGCGCCGCCAGTTTCGACAGAGTATCATCGCGCACCAGAAGTTGGTCTAGCGCGGTTTGGGTCAATTCGTCCAATACGCCGGTGAGCAGGTCGCCCAGCCGCCGACGTTCGACGGACAGGGCTTCGCTGACTAGCTCTTGCAAGGTCGTGTAGCCGGGCCGGATCATCTTGTGCTCATTGAGCCACACGATGAGCTCGGCGGCGACGAATCCCGGTGTCACGTCGCGACGTACGATCTGCGCGGCCTGCTGCATGAGTTGCGGCAGGAAGGCGGCCACCCACGGTCGATAGCCGTACAGTTCAGCGATCTGTTCGCGCTGGGCGTAGTACTCGTGCCGGGTGATCGGCTTGCGTTCGAACGGCTCGCCGTGGAAATAGCGGCTCAACACGAAATCGTAATCGTCCTCAACCTCGTCCCAATCGAAGCGGAAGAAGGCGTGCTTGGACTTGAAGTAGCCAATCTGCAAGATGCAATAGACCTGCGCGGGTATGGAGGGCCGGCTACTGGCGAGCGCCAGTTCGGATTCGGTCAATGCCAGGTATTCCAGCCGCTGCGCATCGTCGAAATCAGGCAGGCCATACAGGGCTTCCTGTTCGGCGTCGGAAAAGACGCTGAGCAGCTTATTCTTGTTGATCATCGACCATCCTCTCCACGCAACGTCAGATCCTTCAATTTTGTGATATCACGACATGGGGTACGACAGAAATATTGAACTCCCGCATTCTACAGAGATAAGCTTTATTATCTCTGTGGCATTGTTTCCATATTAAACTCGATGACATGAAAACGCGCCCCACGAGCCCGTCCGCCGCCGACATCCCGACCGACTTTCCTGATGCTGATGCACTGGCAGCGCTGCGTGCCTGGTACGAGGGCGCATCCTCGCGTGAGGCGGCACACCGGTACATGCAAGATCGGCTCAGCCACAGCCAGTCAGCCCGCGGCGTCATCGGCCAGATCCGCCGGCAACTGGCACTTTATGCCCGTAACCGACAGCGGGCAGATCTGGCCACGCTGTTCGAATGCCCGGCCCAAAAGCGTATGCATCATGCGCGCGCCACCACGCAGGCTGTCGAGCTACTGCGCATCATGCCTGCGCCAGCTCCGCAGATCGGCGACGACATTGCGCACTGGCTGCCGAATCGCGCTGCCCGCACCCTGCACGCGGCCGGCATCCGGACCCTGGCCGATCTCACGGTACGGATTCCGCGTCGCCGGCAGTGGTGGACCGTCATTCCGGGTCTCGGGCCGGCCAGTGCAAGAAGGATCGAGGCCTTCTTTGCCGCGTACCCGGCGCTCACGGAGCGGGCCCGCGCACTGATCATCGCGGATCGGCAGTCAGTCGTGACGCCTTGGGAGCAACTACGGCTACCGCACGAGATCGACGGATCCGCCGGCGCCTTCCGCGCACCGGTGTCGGCCTGCATCCTCGGCGTCGACAACGATTACGACGCTATCCAGGCATGGCTCGCGTTGCACGAATCCCCGGCCACGCAGCGGGCCTACCGCAAGGAAGCCGAACGGCTGATTCTCTGGGGCATCGTTGCTCGCGGCAAGGCGCTGTCTTCGCTGACCACCCGGGATGCCACCGACTACAGGGCGTTTCTGCGCAGACCTACACCGCGAGAACGCTGGGTCGGGCCACCGCGGCCGCGCACATCAACGGACTGGCGCCCGTTTGTCGACAACCTCTCGGCCCGTTCGATTGCGCATGCGCTTGCCGTGCTCAGCGCCATGTTCCGCTGGCTGGTCGAGCAGCGCTACGTCGTGGCCAACCCATTCTCCGGCATCAAGGTACGCGGCAGCAAGCGCGCCATGGCTCTTGAAACCTCGCACGCTTTCACCGAAGGAGAATGGATGCTGACGCGCACCATCGCCAACGGGCTCGAGTGGTCGTACGGCTGGCAGGCGCCCGCTGCGCAACGGTTGCGGTTCATGCTGGATTTCGGCTACGCAACGGGACTGCGGATCAGCGAACTGGCTGACGCCACACTGCGCAGCATCGAAGTCGACGCAGCCGGTGATCACTGGCTGCACGTGGTCGGCAAGGGCGGCAAGCCAGCCCGCGTTACCCTGACACCCCTAGCGCGCACAGCGCTGGACCGATATCTGCAGGAGCGGGGCTTCCTGTCAGCCGTGCTCACTGGAATCCGACCACGTCCCTGATTGGCAGCCTTGACGACGCCGATGCCGGCATCAAGCCCTTGCGGCTGTGGGAAGTCATGCGCCGGTTTTTTCGGCTCGTCGCGCAGATTATCAAGAACGACCATCCGGTGCTGGCTGAAAAGCTGCATCGGGCCTCTCCGCACTGGATGCGGCACACCCATGCGACCCACGCGATCGCCAGAGGGGTTGAGCTGAGCGCCGTACGAGATAACCTGCGTCACGCGTCGATTTCGACCACGTCGATTTACTTGCATACCGACGATGTAAAGCGGGCACGGCAGTTCGGGCAGGCATTTACCGACTGAGTTACTCGCTCGGCACGTCAGGCAACAAACCGATTGACGTTCACAATGTGGAATGACGGAATTTTCTGGGGTTCCGGCGTAGAACCCCGTATTCCTCCGCGCGCGACGCGCCGTGCAAGAACGAGAAATCGGAGGCCACTTCGAGTTCCGCGTAGGCGGGCAGGGCGCCGAAATTGCCGGCGTTCATGACGGATCAACCGAACAGGCCGTGCAGGAAGAAGCGCGCTTCGCTCTCGTCGCTGGCCGTCGGCCGCTCCTTGTAGATCCAGTAGCAGATGCCGTTGTCGTCCTCGGCGACGAAGTAGTCGCGCGTCACGGTCTGCCCATCCTGCCAGCCGCCTTCGATGCGCTCGCCGGGCGATACCATGCGCAGCGGCGTGCCGTAGAACGGCCGATGCTGGCGCGTGAGCAGCGGCACCGGCTTGGCAAGCAGCCAGGCCGGGCGCGGCAGATCCGCCGGCAGCGGCGATGGCTTCGGCGCGTCGCGCATCGGCACCCATCGGGCGGCCGGCTCCGGACGGTAGTCGGCCATGGGAGCCGGGACGAGCACGTTCTCGGCACCGAGCCGCGCAGTCAGCAGCTCAAGCAGCCGCGCGTGATCCTGCGGTGTACCGCCGGGCTCCGGAAACAGGGAATCGCTCGGCGCGGCCGCTTCCTGCACGCTGCGGGCGACCAGGCGCACCGCAATCACGGGCCCGGCGAGCTCGACGTGGCCGAGCCGTTCCTTGACGAGCCGTGTCAGGTGTTCCTCGAAGCGGGTAGGGGCGCCCAACGCGATCTCAATCTCGGTCGGCGCGATCGCATCCCGCCCGCGCTCGTGCTCGAGGAGCAACGCGAACGCCGCGACGTCCAGCTGCTTCGCGGTAAGCCAGCCCGTCAGCTGCAGGATCAGCCGGCGTGCGACGAACAGCAGCGCCTCGGCGTGCTCGACGCGGTCCATCAGCTCGACGCGCGTGTCGAACGACGGCGGCATTTCGAGCCAGTCGTAGGCGGCCGGCGCGGTGCCGGCGACCTGGTCGAGCCAGTCGAGCAACTGCGTGCCGCACCGCTTCTTCAGCCCGGCGCGCGGCAAGCGCTGCAGATCGGCGAGCGTTTCGCAGCCGAGATCCTCGAACCAGTTCGCATAGCGCCGGGCGTCCGGCGCCACGACGAGCGGCACGCGCGCGAGTGCGCGGCGCAGCGATCGCGCAGACAACGCGAGGCCGCCGCGAAGGCCGCGGGCGACCATCCACGCGGCCGGACCCGACGACGCGACGGATATCGCCGCGGTGACACCGAACGAGGCGACGACGTCGCGCACGCGCTGGCGCAGCGCGCGGATGCCGTGGAAGAGGCGCAGGCTCGCCGTCACGTCGAGCACCACGACGGCTTCCTCCGCGTCGACGACGCTCGGTGTGAACTGCAGGAGCGCATAAGCAACCCCGAGCACGAGCTCGCGCTCGCGCGCGGCGTCGCGCTCGCGGATCTGCGCGTCCGGCGCGAGCGACAGCACGCCACCTCGGCGCATGCCGGCGACCACGCCGAGCGCACGCGCGGCGCGATCGAGCGCCACGACGCGGCCGCCCTCGAGCACGACGAGCCCGCGCGCATCGTCAGGCGACGGCGCCGGCGATCGCGGCCGGAACACTTCGAGGTTGAGGTGCGGCAGATGCACGCCGATCCACACGGGCATGGCGGTTCAACAGAATGGGGGAGGGTGACAAGGGGACGAACAGCGGCATGTCGCGTGCCGGTCCGCGGCGCTTCACGAACGTGACGTCGATGCCGTCACGCTTGGGCGCCAGCGCAAGCCGCAAAGGTGCCGGAGACGCGTCGCGCGCGGCGGCCGCCGGCCGGAACAGGTAGAACAGGGCTTGGCCGCTCTGCGCGGCCAGGTTGAGCCGCCGCAATGCGTCCGCACGGACGTGCGGCTGCCAAAGCAACACGGCAGCGCATGTGCCGGCACGCAGCGCCTGTTCCGCAGCCCACAGCGCGTCGGCCGTGCGCGGTGCCGGCAGCGTCACGAACCCGGACGGGTCAATGCCCCAGTACGCGAGCGCCAGCGGTTGCAAAGCGTGCGGCGGCTGGATCAGCACGACCGGCTTGCCGGCCGCGCGCGCGAGCACCGGCGCCAGCAGCCGAAGCTCGCCGATGCCAGGTTGCGGCGCGAGCAGTTCGATGAGCGCGCCGGCCGGCCAGCCGCCGCCTGGAAGTTCGGCCGTCAGTTCCGGATGGCCGGTGTCAACGCCGCGCGCACTCGAGCGCGCCAGCTGGCTGGCACGCCAAAG